>DASUDU010000265.1:0-2823 GCA_036275435.1 Usitatibacteraceae bacterium
GTGCCTCGCGCTCAACTTGAACCACCATGTGTTTGCCACCCAAGCGGTGGCGCCCGGCATGGCCTCGGCGGGAGGCGGCTCGATCATCAACCTGGGCTCGGTCTCGTGGATGCGCGGCCGGCCGAATCTGGTCGGCTACACGACAGCCAAGGCGGCCATCTCCGGCCTCACGCGCACGCTGGCGCGCGAGCTGGGTGAAAAAAATATCCGCGTCAACGCGCTGGTGCCGGGCGCCATCGTCACCGAGCGGCAAAGCGCACTGTGGCGCAATGCCGACGAGGACAAGAAGTTCATCGAGCTGCAATGCCTGAAATACCGGCTCGATCCCGGGCATGTCGCGCGCACTGCGCTGTTTCTGGCGGCTGACGACTCCGATGGAATTACCGGGCAGAACATCCTTGTCGATGCGGGGCTGGCGCAGGTGTCGGTGGCAGGGTAATTGTGAGGGTGGTGCTTGTTTTCGCAGTGTTGATTGCTGTGATGGCGTGCACGCGCACGGCGGACGATGAGAGCCGTTCGCGTCCGCCGCGCTATGCGGGTACCGCACCTTGGACGATTCACGGTGTGGTGCCCGGTGACAGCAAGTTGTCCATCGAGCAAAGATTCGGCAAGGGCGAACAAGTTGGCATTGACAGCCTGCGTACTTCGCGCTGGCCCGGCAAAGGCCTGACCGTGAAGTTCGACGCGCAGGAACGCGCAATCGATGTGCACGGCAACTACCTGACCGCAGGGGACACCGCATTGGCCTACGATGGCTTGCCGGAAGCCGACGTGGCCGCCGCCCTGGGCAAGGGGGAGCGTAAAGGCCATCGTGCGCCACAGGCGGCGGGCGTGATTGGCCTGGGCTCCACCGAGACCGGATCAACGCTGTTCTACGAGAATGGCGGCAATCAGGTGGAGCTGACGTTCCACAAGGGCAGTTTTCGCGGAGTGCGGCTTACGCCTTCGCCAGATCGCTGAAGTATTCGTGGTGTTCCGTGTTGACCAGGGACACGCGGTATTCGACCGGTGCGTCGTGGAAGGTCATCGCCACGCGGCGGATTTCCAGAAGCGGCGCGCCTTTTGCAACTCCGAGGATTCTTGCAGTTTCGGCATCGGCCCGGCAGGCGCGCAGCCGTTCTGCCGAGCGGACCACGGTGATTCCGAACGCGGTCTGGTAGAGGTGGTAAATGGTACTGGGGCGGTTGCGGAACTGGGCTGCGGTCAACCCCGGAAACAGCGCGCGCGGAATCGAAATGCGGTCAAAAATCACCGGCTCCCCGGCCAGGCGCAGCACATTGGCAATGCGCAATACCTTGTCGCCCGCGGCGATGCCCAGTCGCGCCGCTTCGCCGGCATCTGCCAGGGATGCCTTGAACGACAGGAGTTCGACATCAGGCGTCGGCTTTTCGCCATCCTCGCGCTGGATGTGGAAGAAATGAAACATCATGCGGTCGCGGTTGTGGGCCGCCACAAACGTGCCGCGACCTTGCTGGCGGATGAGGATCCGCTCCTGTACCAGTTCATCGACCGCCTTGCGCAGGGTGCCGACGGCGACATGGAAGCGCGCGGAAAGCTGCCGCTCCGAGGGAATCGCCGTGCCCGGCTTCCACTCGCCCGACTGGATCGTCTCGGTCAGCAGGCGCTTGACCTCCTTGTACAGCGGCGAATCGAGCGCGGCGCCGGCGCGCAGGCGCGCGTGGGAAAGGTCGATTTCAGCGGCGGGCGTGGCGGGGGCGGGCTGGTCCATGTGGGGTTGGGCGCGACGCGGCATTGCGGCAAACCCATCATAGCGCCAATCGCCAAGTGGTACAACTCATATAGATGAGTTAGTTGACGTCGGCGGGCCGGGCGCTTATCATGTGCCCACGATCGCGGCGCCCCGCTGCGCGAAGCGCCGCGGTCGCCGACTGGAGGAAGCTACGATGATTCATTTTGTGTTGCATGATGCGCGCGATACCGTCGCGGTCGCGGTGGTGGAGGGCATCAAGGCCGGAACCGAGGCCACGGCCTGGATCATGGACGAGGACCGCCAAATCGCGGTGCGGACCAGGCAGGACATCCCGATCGGCCACAAGGTCGCTCTTGCGGACATGGCGGTGGGCGATACGGTGATCAAGTACGGCATCGACATCGGCCGCGTGGTTGCGCCGATCGCCAAGGGCGAGCACGCGCACGTGCACAACATCAAGACGAAGCGGTGGTGATGGTCGTGACTCGCACGGCTCGGGTGATCGCGCTGCGCGCGGTGACTTGCTCCGCACGAGTGATGCCAGCGCCGATGCGCGACGAATCACTCGAACGCAGTGAGTCACCCGCGCACGGCAAGTCACCCGATTATCCCGCACTCAATCCAAGGTACAAGCCAACATGATCACCAAAGACACGACTTTCTGGGGCTACCGCCGCGAAAACGGGCGGGTGGGCGTACGCAACCACGTCATCATCCTGCCGGTCGATGACCTGTCCAACGCCTCGGCCGAGGCGGTGGCCAACAACATCAAGGGAACGATGGCCATTCCCCATCCCTACGGACGGCTGCAGTTCGGCGCCGACCTGGAACTGCATTTCCGCACCCTGATCGGCACCGGGTGCAACCCGAATGTCGCGGCGGTGGTCGTGATCGGCATAGAGGACGGCTGGACGCAGAAGGTGGTTGAGGGCATCGCCAAGTCGGGCAAACCCGTGGTCGGTTTCGGCATCGAGGGCCATGGCGATCACAACACGATCATGAAGGCCTCAAAGGCCGCGCGCGAGTTGCTGCAGGCGGCGTCCGAGAAACATCGCGAGCAGTGCCGCATCGACGAACTGTGGGTTTCCACCAAGTGCGGGGAGTCGGACACC
>DASUDU010000266.1:0-3585 GCA_036275435.1 Usitatibacteraceae bacterium
GCCGTCGCGGCCTTGCGCCGCGAACAGGACCTCGACCTGAAGGCCTTCGATGTGTCCTTCGACCAGTATTTCCTCGAGTCTTCGCTCTACGCCGACGGACTCGTGGAGAAGACCGTGGCGACGCTCAACGCCAACGGCCACACCTACGAAAAGGACGGCGCGCTGTGGTTGAAGTCGACCGACTTCGGCGACGACAAGGACCGCGTGATGCGAAAGTCCGACGGCACCTACACCTACTTCCTGCCGGATGTGGCCTACCACGTCACCAAGTGGCAGCGCGGCTTCGTGCGCGCCATCACCGAGCTGGGCGCCGACCACCACGGGTCACTGATGCGCGTCAAGGCCGGCCTGCAGGCGATGCACATGGGCGTGCCGGCCGGGTATCCGGACTACGTGCTGCACCAGATGGTCACGGTGATGAAGGGCGGCGAGGAGGTGAAGATTTCCAAGCGCGCCGGCAGTTACGTGACGCTCAGGGACCTGATCGACGAGGTCGGCCGCGATGCCACGCGCTACTTTTTCGTCATGCGCAAATCCGATTCGCAGCTGACCTTCGACATCGACCTGGCGCTGTCGCGCTCGGAGGACAACCCGGTGTACTACGTGCAGTATGCGCATGCGCGCATCTGCAGCGTGCTGCGCGAGTGGGGCGGCGACGTCGAAACCCTGAAAGCGGTCGACCTCGCGCCGCTGACCAGCCGGTACGAGTCGGACCTGCTGCGCGCCCTCGCCGAATTCCCGAACCAGGTGTTCCTCGCCGCCCGCGACCTGGCGCCGCACGCGGTGTGCAACGCGCTTGCGGAACTCGCCGCCAAACTGCATGCCTACTACAATGCCGAACGTTTCCTCGTCGAGGATCCCGCCGTGAAACATGCCCGACTTGCCCTGATTGCCGCAACCCGCCAGGTGCTGGCCAATGGCCTGGGCCTGATCGGCGTTTCGGCACCGGAGAAAATGTAGATGCGCGAGACCAAGGCCGCGGCGAACCCGGCGCCCGCGCGCGGCGCGCCACCGGCACGCCGCGGCATCAACCCGTTGTTCGCCGGCATCATCATCGGGCTGGTGCTGGGGGTCGGCCTGGCACTGGGACTGGCGCTGTACCTGAATCGCGAGAGCAATGTGTTCGTCGATCGCACCCAGCCGGTCGCGCCGCTGCCTGCCGCGCCGAAAAGCACGGTCCCGCCGATTTCGCCGAACACCGGGCAGACCGTCAAGGCGGATTCCGACAAGCCGCGCTTCGAGTTCTACCAGACGCTGCCGGGCGATTCCAAGGGCGGCGCCGAACCACCGTCCAGGACGGCCGGAGCGCCCGGCGAATCGGCCGCACGGCCAACCCCGCACCTGCGCGAGACAACGCGAGCGGAAGCCCGGGTCGCCAGCGCCGAGGAGTATTTCCTGCAGGCCGGCGCATTCCAGAACACCACCGATGCCGAGAACATGCGCGGCAAGGTTGCCTTTGCCGGCTTCCAGGCGCAGATCAGGAGCGTCAACCTGCCCGACAAGGGCACGTTATACCGGGTGCGCCTCGGCCCCTACAAAAGCCTTGACGAAGTGAACCGCATCAAGGGTGTCCTCGCGCAGAACGGCGTGGGCGCCGCCATCGTCAAGAGCAACGACTGAATCCCCCCAACTTCCATGACCTTTGCCATGATGAACACGCTGATCCGCCGTGCCGCCCTCGCCGCCGTTGCCCTGCTGGCCTCGATGACCCTTTCCGCCCAGGAGGTCAAGCCGCTCAACCCGCCGCAGCCGGTGGAGAACGACGGCAAGATTGAAGTGCTCGAATTTTTCGCCTACGGCTGCATCCATTGCGCGCAGCTCGAACCGCGCCTGAAGGCCTGGGTTGGCAAGCTGCCGGCGGACGTCAAGTTCCGCGCCGTGCCCGCGGCATTCGCCTCGCGCGGCATCGATTCGATCCCGATCTTCTACACGCTCGAGGCGATGGGCGTGCTCGACAAGCTGCACCAGAAGATCTTCGATGCCGCCAACGTCGAAAACGTCATGCTCGGCCACCAGCCGACCCTGCTGAAGTGGCTCGAGAAGCAGGGCGTGAAGGCAGCCGATTACGAGCAGACGTTGCGCTCGTTTTCGGTGCAAACCAAAATCCGCCGCGCCACGCAGATGAACAGCGATTACAAGATCCACTCCACGCCCAGCCTGGTGGTCGATGGCCGCTGGGTCATCGAAGGCGGTGGCGAGCGCGCCCTGCAGAATGCCGATGATGCGATCGAGCGTGCGCGCCAGCGCCTGAAAGCGTCGCAACCGCCGGCGGCACCCGCCGCGGCCGCGGCGAAAAAAAAGTAGCCGGCAAGCCGGCCGCCAAGGCCAGGAAACCGGCTCCGGCGGTGTCGACGCCGAAGGAGAAAACGCCGGACTGATCCGGCGTTTTTTTTCGGCATCGCTCCGCGGTGTGCCGCGGCACGTAGAATGCCTGCATGACACCGGCGAGAGCGCAGAAGATCTTCATCACCGGCGCCTCGACCGGAATCGGCGAGGCGCTGGCGCGGCACTATGCCGCGCGCGGCGCGCAGCTGGGGCTTGTCGCCCGCCGCCGCGAACTGCTCGAAAACCTCGCCGCCACGCTGGATCCGGAACCGCTGGTCTACGCGGCCGATGTCCGCGATGCCGAGGCGATGCGCGCCGCGGCCGGGGACTTCATCGCCCGTGCCGGCCTGCCCGACATTGTCATCGCCAACGCCGGGGTGTCGGTCGGCACGCTCACCGAAAGGCCCGATGACTTGGCCGTGTTCCGGCAGGTGTTCGACATCAACGTGCTGGGCATGCTGCACACCTTCCACCCGTTCGTCGAGCCGATGAAGGCCGCAGGAAAGGGCACGCTGGTCGGCATCGCCAGCGTGGCCGGATTTCGCGGCATTCCCGGCGGCGGCGCCTATTCGGCCTCGAAGGCGGCGTGCATCAGCTACTGCGAATCGCTGCGCGTGGAACTGAAACAGTCCGGCGTGTCGGTTGTCACCATCTGCCCGGGCTACATCCGCACGCCGATGACGGCGGTAAACAAATTCAAGATGCCGTTTCTCATCGAGGTTGACGACGCCGTGGCGCGCTTCGCCCGCGCCATCGACGCCAGGACCTCCTTCACCGTCATTCCCTGGACCATGGGCATCGCCGCGCGCGTGCTGCGGGTGTTGCCCAATTGGTTGTACGACCGCGTGTTCCAGCGCATGCCGCGCAAGCCGCGCGCGGGTGGGGGAGGTTGAGCGTTGGGTGTTCAGCGTGGAGCGTATCGCGTTTGGCGTATGCGCAACCCGATGCACTTTTGCCCCGGACTTGTTCCGGGACCCAATTTGAATTTGCAGATTGAACACGCAGGTGTTCCCCCCCCCTGCGCAAGCGCCAAGAAAATCACACTCTCCACGCATAACGCATAACACTCAACCCACAATGTCCTGCCACTACCTGCAACAAGACGGCTTCGCTCTCCTGACCCTCGACCATCCGCCGGTCAACAGCATCGATGCGGCCACGCGCAACGCAGTCGGTGCGGCGTTGGATCGCGCCTTTGCCGACCCCGCGGTCCAGGCGGTGGCGATCACCGGCGGCAACGGCCTGTTCACCGGCGGGGCC
>DASUDU010000267.1:0-4396 GCA_036275435.1 Usitatibacteraceae bacterium
GCCTTCATCCACCACTTTCTTGCCCTCGGACGGGTAGCCGGCCTGGATCGCCAGTTGCGCCATTTCCATGAAGTCGTTGGTCGCCGAGAGGTTGCCGGTGGCCAACTGCAGGCGGAACACGTCCAGCGCGAGCCGGTCGGAAAATCCCGGCTTTTTCTGCAGGCGCGAGATGATGTCGGCCCACAGGCTCTTCTTCGGGTAATAGGTCAGCAGTTTTTCAACCGTCGCCACATAGCCGGCCGAGTTCTTCTGGCGAAGATACGCGTTGGCCAAAAGCAGCAACTTCTCTTCATTGGGCTGGCGTCCGGCTTTTTCATCCGCCTGGATATCCGCCAGCGCCTCGCGGGCGGTTGCCGCAAAATCGCCGCTCTGGAAGTACGATTGAATCAGCAGGGTGCGGACCTGCCCGCCCGACCCGCCGGAATCCTTGATGTAGCGCTGCGCCCACTTGATCGCGTTCGGATAGTCGCGGTTGTTGTAATAGGTGGTCGCCAGCGACTCGATAATCTTGATCTGCTGCGCGGCCGGCGCCTTGCCCGAATTGATCACGGCCTCGAAGGCCTTGATCGCGGTGTCGAACTCGCGCGCGCCCGCGGCCGCCGAGCCGCGCATGCTTTCGATCATGTACGTCTCGTAAGGGGTCTTGCCGCCAGCCGCATCGGCCTCGCGGATCTTCGCCAGTGCGTCCTTATATTTGCCCGCCTTGAGCAAGTCGCTCGCCGCCTGCAGCGGCTTGCCGACCTCGGGCCGGACCTTTTCCTGGGCTTGTGCCGTGACAGGCAGCACAACGAAAACCGCCGCCGCGAACGTCGCCGCGAGGCAACCCTTGAGAACATCGATGACACGCATGTACGGCTCCTTACCGATCGAGGGCCGGATCCCCGGCACCCCAGCAAAAAACGAAACGCGGCCGCGGCCGCGTTTCGGTCTGACAGCATCAATACAACGCGAAGCGATCCCCGCGCGACTACTTGACGAACTGCTCGTTGCCGACCACGCCCAGCTTGACCAGCCCGAGGCGCTGCGCCGTGGCCATCACCATGGCGACATCCTTGTACTGGGCCAGCTTGTTGGGCCGCAGGTGGATTTCCGGCTGCGGATCCATTGCCGCGGCACCCCCCAGCCGGGTTTCCAGGTCCGCGCGTCCGGCAACCGTCTCGCCGTTCCAGAAAATCGTGCCGTCAAAATCAACGTCGATCTGGAACACCGTCGGCGGAACGGTCGGCGGCGGCGGATTGCCCACCGGCATGTTCAGCTTCACTGCGTGGGTCTGGATGGGAATCGTGATGATCAGCATCACGATCAGCACCAACATCACGTCGATCAACGGCGTGGTGTTGATTTCCATCATCGGCTCGCCTTCCCTGGCGCTGCCTGCACTCATGGCCATGGTGAATTTCCTTTTAAGTGCGCGGGGGCGGCTCGGTGATGAAGCCGACCTTGAGGATGCTGGCGCGCTGGCAGGTGTACACCACCTTGCCGATCGATTCATAGCGGGCCAGCAGATCGCCGCGGATGTGCACTTCCGGCTGCGGCACCTTGACCGCTTCGACCTTCAGGCGGTCGAACAGCGCGTCGGTATCGGGGATGAATTTCTCACCCCAGAAGATGTCGCCGTCCTTGTTGACCGAAATCAGGATGTTCTCCGGCTTGGTCACCGTGACGACGTTCTTTTCCTTCGGCAACTCGACCGCAACGGTGTTGATGATCGCCGGGATGGTGATCAGGAAGATGATCAGCAACACCAGCATGATATCCACCAGCGGCGTGGTATTGATGTCGGCGATGACGCTTTCTTCCTCGTCAGCAGACCCAACGTTCATGGACATGGTTGGCTCCTGGCCCGGTTCGGTTTAGCGCTTCTTCGATGCCTGGCTGATGAGCACGCCGTGCAAATCGGCGCTGAACGAGCGGACGCGCTCCATCGCCACCTTGTTGCGGCGGATGAGCCAGTTGTACGAAAGCACTGCCGGCACCGCAACAGCCAGGCCGAGCGCGGTCATGATCAACGCCTCGCCCACCGGGCCGGCCACCTTGTCGATCGACGCCTGACCGGCAATACCGATGTTGGTCAGCGCGTTCAGGATGCCCCAGACGGTGCCGAACAGGCCGACGAACGGCGAGGTCGAACCGACGGTGGCGAGGAACGCCAGCCCGTCCTGGAGGCGGTTGCTGACGTTTTCGGCCGCGCGCTGCACCGACATGGTCACCCATTCGGACAGCGGAATATCCGCGGTCAATCCGCCCTCATGGTGCTCGGTGGCCTTGACGCCGGACTCGGCAATGAAGCGGAACGCACTGTCTTCCTTGAGCGCCTGGATGCCCTGGGACAGGTTTCCAGCCTGGAAGAACGAGTCGTTCGCTTCCGTGGCATCCTTCAAGATACGGCGCTGCTCGAACAGCTTGACCACGAGGATGTACCAGCTGCCCATCGACATGATGACGAGGATCGCCAGCACGCCTTTGGACACCCAGTCGCCATGCTCGAGCATGGCCTTGAGGCCGTACGGGTTCTCAACGACTTCCTTGGAAACAGCCGGAACGGCCGCGGGCGGCTTCGGCGCATCGGCGGGCTTCGCCGCGTCGGCGGGCGCTGCAGGAGCCTGTGCGAGCGCATCGGTGGACTGCAGGCCGACGACACCGACCGCAAAGGGCATGGCCGCAATCACAAGGGCGACCAGGGCCGCGGCGAATTTCTTGGTGAACGACATGTTATTTACCTCCGGGATTGGGAACTGCTTGAAATAAAACACTGCAAATGGAAACACGAAAGGGCCGCCCGCCAGCCGGCGGCCATCAGACCAACCGGCTAGTCGGTCAGCTTGAATGAATACGGCACCTCGACGCGCACGTCGCGAGCCTGCCCATTGCACTTGAACGAGCGGGTGGCATTGAGCGCCACGCTATTGAACACGCGGTTCGAGCTGGACTTGATCTCGACATCCTTGACCTCGCCGGTCGTGGTCACGGTAAAGGCGACGACGACCTCACCCTCGATCCCGTCTTTGCGCGCCTGCAGCGGATACTTGATTTCCTGACGAACGGACTGCGAATTGGGGCAGGCCGTCCCCACGCTCGGCGGCGCCTGCACGGCCGGCTTCGGCGGTGCGGGCGGCGCGTAAACGGGCGGAGCCACGGGTGTCGGGTTGGAAATCACCGGCGCCGGTGCGGCAACGGCGATCTGCACCTCGGGGGGCGGCACGAAGGTCGGCATGACCTGCACCATCTTCGGCGGCGGCGGCGGCGGCTGATCGGGCGGCGGCGGCTTCTTCACCTCCTCGATGATCTTGGTCTCGAGCGGCCCCTTGACCACTTCCATGACCTTGCGGGCCAAGCCATTCGCAAGACCCCATGCCATCAGGACATGCAGCACGATGACCACGGAAATGCCGGTCAGGTGCTTCACGGGGTTTCGCTGCGATGCCGCGTAATCCATGTACTCTCCTCCAACGGCCGACTTGTGGTTATGTCAGTTTCGGCCAAAAAAACGGAAGGCGAATTCTAGCGCTTTATTGAATTTGCTGCATGGAAGATTTTCCGCGCCGAAAACCGTTGATCCGCCATCAAAAAACGCTGGCCGCGCAATCCGTTACCGCGCAAGTCGGCCGCGATTTCCACGATAACATACCGCCATGACCGGATACCGCGCATCCTACGCGAACGTCGATGCAAATCGTCAACAAATGTTGGCCGGCATCCAGTTGCTGCAGCAGGGCGACTTCGCCCGCGCACGCCAGACCTTCGAAAACCTGCTGGCCGCCGGCGCACGGGATGCGGGCGTGCTGACCGCCCTGGCGATGGCGTGCCGCGGCGACCACGCGCCCGATGCGGCCCTGGCGGCGGTCAGCGAAGCGCTCTCGCTCGACCCGTCCAATCCGCGCGGGTTGCTGCTGCGCGGAGACCTCGCAGCGGACGCCGGGGATCCGCGCTCCGCAAGTGCCTACTATCAAGGCGCAATCGAATCGGCAAGGGGTATCGAGGCCCTTCCGGCCGACCTCAATCGGCAATTGCAACAGGCGGCGAGCTATTGCGACCGGCAGGCCCGCGCGATCGACGCGTTGATCGAGTCGGAACTCGCGAGTCACGAGGGCCTCGTGCCCGGCCCGCGCTTTCGCGAGTCGATCGACATCCTGATGGGCCGCAAACCGATCCGCGTCCAGCAGCCGCGGTTCTTCTATTTTCCGGGCCTGGCCAACATCACCTTCTTCGATCGTTCCCGGTTTGGTTTTCTCGATGCACTCGAGGCACAGACGGACGCGATTCGCGAGGAACTGCTGGCGGTGATGCGCGACGAACGCGTGTTCGAGCCCTACGTGCGGCGCGATCCGGCGCGCCCGGCGAAAAACCAGCAGGACATCGTCGACAATCCGGCATGGAGCGCCTATTACCTGTGGAA
>DASUDU010000268.1:0-2347 GCA_036275435.1 Usitatibacteraceae bacterium
AGGACCAGCCCGAGGCCGCTGGCCTTGGTATCGAAGTTGGGACCGACCGGCGGCACGATCGAGCCGGGGCTGGAGCTGTTGCCGTAATTGGCGGTCAGGTCGACCGTCGGATAGTGGCCGGCCTGGCTGCGGTCGACTTCCTTCGCGGCGATTTCGCTTGACAGGCGGAATTGCACAACTGTCGGGCTGGCCTCGCTGGCCGCCTGCACCCATTGCTCCATGTCCGCCGGCGCGGGCAGCGCCAGCACCGGCTTATCGCGCAACGCGGCCAGTGTTGCCGGCGCCTTGCCGATCAGCTGCTGCAATGCGCGCTTCTTGATTTCCAGGTCGGCGAGGTCGGCGATTTCCTTGGCCACGGCCAGGTCGTACTTGGCCTGTGCCTCGTAGGTGTCGGTGATCGTCGCAGTGCCGACCTCGAAATTGCGCTTGGCCTGTGCCAGTTGCTCGGAGATTGCAGTCTTCTGCGCGGCCGAAAACGACACGTTGTCCTGCGCCAGCAGCACGTCGAAGTACGCCTGCGAAGAGCGCACGATCAGGTTCTGGCTGGCGTCGGCGAACACGGCTTCGGCCTGCTGCACCTGTTTGCCGGCCTGGTCGTACGCGATCCAGTTTTGCATGCGAAACAGCGGCTGGCTCAACTGCAGCGTGTAACTGTTGGTATTGAAGTCGACCTGCGGAAAGCTTTCAAACTTGCGCGTGTTGCGGTTGTACCCAGCCGACAGCGACACGGAGGGCAGCAGCCCGGCACGAGCCTGCGGCGCGGCTTCCTTGGCTGCCTCGTAGGCGGCGCGGGCCGAGGCGTACACCGGGTCCTGGGACAGGGCGTCGCGATAGACATCGAGCAGGTTGGCTGCCGACGCGGCTTGCGCCGAGAGGACTGCGGCGATCGCGACGGCGAGAGTTGTGGATTTCATGACGGTGGGCTTTCGGTCTTCTTGGGTTCGGGAGTTCGGGGGATTGGGTGCGGCAAGGGCTGTGACGCACACGCCACATCAGGCGGATTCAGCGGGCATCAATAGACCGGCACGCGCGGATCGACGTCGCGCGCCCAAGCATCGATCCCACCTTGCAGATTATGCAGGTTGGCAAAGCCGATGCGCTCCAGGAATGCGACGACTTGCAGACTTCGCACCCCGTGATGACAAATTACGACCGCAGGATGCGTCCGGTCGATCTCGTCGTAGCGTTGCGGAATCTGCCCCATCGGGATATGCAGCGCGCCGTCGATGCTCGCCACATCCAGCTCCCACGGCTCGCGCACGTCGACCAGTCGCGGCGGCGATGAGGAAGCCAGGTGCCGCGACAACTCGACGGCGGTCAACTGGCGCACCGCTCAGAGCGAAAAGTTGGAAACCGGCGCGGCATTGAGCAGCGGCGCCAGAACGGTTTCGAACCGCTCGCGCGAGGCGAACTGGCCCTCGCCGGTGCAGGTGAACAGCATGGCCTTCATTGCCGGCGCCTCTCCGACCACGGCGATGGCGCGCCCGCCCGGATAGAGCAGGTTGAGGTAGGCCGCAGGCATTTCCGGGACTGAGCCACCCAGCACGATGAGGTCAAAGCGCTCGGTTGCACCGATGGTCGGGAACGGGCTGCGGGCCGCATCGCCGACTTTGAGCTGGATGTTGCGAATACCGGCACGCTCCAGGTTGGTTGCGGCGCGATGCCAGAGGTCTTCGTAGAGCTCGATCGAGGTGACATGCGCGGCACGGCGCGCCAGCAGCGCGGTGAAATACCCGCTGCCGGTGCCGATCTCCAGGGCGCGCTCGTGCGGCTTGGGCGCCAGTTCCTGCAGCAGCCGCGCCTCGAGCCGCGGCGCCATCATGCTCTGGCCATGCCCGAGGGGGATTTCCAGGTCGGTGAAAGCAATGGCGCGATAGGCATCGGGGACGAAATCCTCGCGCTTGACCTCGAACAGCAGGTCGAGGACGGCCGGGTCGAGGACGTTCCATGGCCGGATTTGCTGCTCGACCATGTTGAAGCGGGCTTTTTCGAAATCCATGGCTTGACGGGCGCCTCGCGGCGCATAAAGGGTGGGTCGTATAGGGCTATTTTATCAGCGGGCGCCGGCGGCGGAGCCCTTGAGGGCGCGGATCAGCATGTCCGCATGGGTCTGCACGTAGGCCTGCGGGTCGGTGGCATCCTCGATGCAGCAGGCAAACGAATGCTTCCACAGCATCAGCAGCACCATCGGCGCGCAGGCGATGCGATGCGCATACTGCTCGTTGACCGGCTGGAATTCGCCCGATTGCACGCCGCGTTCGATGGCGTGTCGCAACAGGGCGTTGGCGCGCTGGATCACTTCATCGTGGTAGAAGCGCGCGATCTCCGGGAAGTTTCCGGCCTCGGC
>DASUDU010000269.1:0-6525 GCA_036275435.1 Usitatibacteraceae bacterium
CGGCGCCATGAAAGGTCCAGCGCGTGGCGCGGACCGAATCCCATGTTGTAGCCGACCGTCGAAAGGATCGTCCGTCCTTCGACGCGATAGGAATTGAAGTCGCGCCCGGGGAAGGCGTCGTCGTCCACCAGCAGTTGTGCCACGTCAAGATCCTCGAGCGAGCCGGTGGCCGTGGAAACGAACTGCCCCTTGCGGTACTCGCCCGTGACATACAGCGTGTCGTTGGCGTTCCAGGCGTAGTCGGCGTTGAGCCGGATCGCCGAAAAGCGGTTGTCGAAGACGCCGCTTTTCGCCCACTTCTGGTTGTAGGATGCCGCGGCGAAAGCGCCGATCCGGTCGGTGATCTGTTGGCGCACCGAAAGCGTGACCACCGCGCGGTAGCCGCGCCGCAGCACCGACTGGAATTGTTCGCCGCTCAGGTTCAAGGTGGCGCCGTAGGTCAGCGCGTCGAACTCCGCGGAGGTCCGGTACTTGATGTCGCCCTCGACTCCCGCAACCGCACGATCAAGTCCCTTGTAGGTGTCGAATTTCTCCCCGCCGAACGTGACGTTGACCAGGGCGCGAACGTTTTCGTAGTCCTCGAAATTGAACACAAAGCCCTTCGCCGCATTGACGCTGTACACCCGGTCGCTCAACTTGTCGCCCGGCCGGCGGCCGCGCGTGACGTTGCTGTCGAACATGTAACCGGCGTCCAGCTGGTAATCCTTCGGCTTGCCGAACGTGAGCGGCATGGCACCGATCAGCAGCGGGCTGCCCTTGCCGTCCAGCGGCTGGGTCAGCGTCAGTCGCAGGCCCTGGCTGCTGTCCCTGTTGAAGCTGTGCGTGACGTTGTAGTCGATGCCCAGGGTGAGCCCGCGGCGGAACTGGAAGTCGCTGCCCACCGAGGCCACCAGTGCGTTTCGCAGCACCTCGGCGCTGACGAGCGCGTAACGCGCGCCGCCCAGCTGGTCGGCATAGGAAACGGACGCGTCGCGCCCGCCCTGAAATTCGCGCCGGTATTCGATCCGTGCGCGCGGTGCGGCCCAGCCGAAATCGGTTTGATGCAGCGTTTCGGCGCGCAAGCCGACCACGCCCTGCAGCGAAGGCTGCGTCTGCGCGCTGTAACTCAACCCATAAACGCCGGCCTGCGATTCGCTGCTGGCGTTGAGCCGGTCCGAAACGTAGTCGATGCGGCCGTAGGGCGACAGCAGCACGCCATTCTCACGCTGCTCGTAGCCGCCGGAGACGGAGGCGAAGAACTGGCGCCCGTCGCGCTCGCTTTCGGCAAAGCTGCCATTGGCGGCAATGGCGCGGCGGTTCTTGAAATCGAGCGAGCCGACGCCCAGCAACCCGTCGACGAAATATTTGGGCCGCGGCTGCAGGCTGCCATAGGCGACCACCGAATACCCGCGCGCGCGGCTGCGCGAGCCATCCGCACCGATATCGGTCTGGTCCCGCGCGAAGCCGAAGCCAAGGCCCACTGCCAGGTCGCTTCGCACCCGGCGATCGGCACCGAAACTGATGCCGCTGGTGGTGAACTCGCTGCCGACGAAACTGCCCTTGGCGCCGCGCACACCGAAATTCGCGTTGCCAGACAGCCAGAAATTGGTCGCACCGACGCTGGAGTCCGGAGCGCGATTGACCTCGCCCCCGGAGGCGGCCGCCGCGATCGTGGCCAGGTTGAGTCCGCGCTGGGTGACCAGTCCGATGGCTTCGGCAACCAGCGGTGCGGCGACAGTTGGTGCCGGCTGTGCGGTCGAAACGGGACGCAACGCGGCGGTGGCCTTCGCTTGGCTCGCCTCGATCATCGGCGCTGCACTCGCCGTCTGGGTTGCGCGCGGCGCTTTGGCATC
Source organism: Usitatibacteraceae bacterium (assembly GCA_036275435.1). Taxonomy (GTDB): domain Bacteria; phylum Pseudomonadota; class Gammaproteobacteria; order Burkholderiales; family Usitatibacteraceae; genus UKL13-2. The sequence continues at coordinate 1,833 of DASUDU010000269.1, forward strand.
GTTTGCGTCGGCCAGTTCTTGGTTGCGATGCAAGGATTCCAGCCGCGATTGGAAATTGCCGATTTGCGCGCTTGCGAAGCGCTTCGCGGAATCAATTTGCGCGCCGACCAGGCCGGCGACGTTGGCGGACTTGGTCGGATCGGGCCTGCCAACCACCGTGACGGTGATGACGGCAGCCGCAGAGGTGCCAGCATTGCCGAACGCAACATAGCTGAACACGTCGTCGCCAAAATAATCGGTGTTCGGGGTGTAGACAACCTTCATGCCGTTGACCGCTGCCCGTCCGAATTTCGGCTCCGATGTCACCCGGACGCCGCTGAGCGCGCTGCCGCTGACAAACGGCGCCAGGTCCATGGTGGTTGGCGTGTTGAGCGGCACGGCGAATCGCACGGCGCTGGCGACCGGAGCCTGGGTGCCGACCGTGATCGAGACCGTCGCCGGCATCGACGTGCCCCCCGGACCGCTCGCGGTGTAGGCAAAGCTGTCGGGGCCGAAGTAGTTGTTGTTCGGCTTGTAGGTCGCGACCAGGCCGCTCACGGTGACCGTGCCGTTGGCGGGCGACGTGGTGACGGCGATCGAGGTGGCCACGCCGGTCACTGCCCCGGCAAGATTGATCGCGGTGCTGGTATTGAACGGCACGTTGACGCTTCTCGCGGCCACGCTGGGCGCTCCGGGCGTGGCGACTGTGACGCTGATAACGCCGTTGGCGGTCCCGCCCGGGCCGGTCAGCCGGTAGCCGAAACTGTCCATGCCGAAGAAGCCGGCGCGCGGCGTATAGGTGGCAATGCTGCCATTGAGTACCACCGAGCCGTTGAGAGCCGGCGTGGTGATCGCGTATGCGCTTACCAGGGTGCCGCCGGAAAGCAGCGCCAAATCGACCGACCCGCTGCCGTTGAACGCTACCGGAATCGCCGCATTGGCTGCGGTCGGCGCCGGGACATTGGAAATGCTGATGACGAGCGTGGCGGTGCCGGTGCCGGAGGCGTTGGTGGCGGTGATGGAAACGTTGCTGGTACCGACGGACGTCGGTGTGCCGCTGATCAGACCGGTCATGGCGTTGATCGTCAGCCCGGTTGGCAGTCCGGTCGCGCCGAAGCTGGTCGGCCCGTTCGAGGCGGTGATCTGGTAGCTGAACGATTGGGTCACCGTGCCGTTCGCGGTCCCGGCGCTGGTGATGGCAGGGGGCAGCAGCACGATAGTGATGGTCAGCGTCTGGTTTCCGGTGCCGGCACCATTGGTCGCGCTGAGCATGACCGGGAAACTGCCGGCGGTGGTCGGGGTGCCGGTGATGGCACCGGTCATGGCATTGATCGCCAGGCCGGGCGGCAATCCGGTCGCGGCATACGAACTCGGGAAGTCGGTTGCCGCAACGTTGAAACTGAACGGCGCGCCGACATTGCCGCTTGCCGTGTTCGCGCTGGTGATGGTCGGCGCGTTGAGCGAGATGTTCAGATTGAGCGTTGCGGAACCGGTACCGGCCGCGTTGGTGGCGCTGATGGTGACGGGGACGGTGCCGGCCATCGCGACGACAGGCGTACCGGTAATTGCTCCCGTCATGGTGTTGACGCTCAGGCCGGTGGGCAACCCGGTCGCATTGAACGAGGCCGGAAGGTTGCTCGCGGTGATCGTGTAGCTGAACGGCGTGCCCGAGGTTGCGGCAGCAGCCAGTGCGCTGGTGATCGCAGGGGTCGCCAGGCCGATGTTGATAGCAAGCGCCTGGGCCACGCTGGTGCCGCCGGGGCCGGTTGCTGTCACCATCGCCGTGAACATGCCGCTCACGCTCGGCGTGCCGGTGATGGCGCCGGTCATGGTGTTGATCGTCAACCCTGTGGGCAAGCCGCTTGCGGCAAAACTGGTCGCGGCATTGCTGGCGGTCACGTTGAAGGAAAAGGCTTGCCCGCCGGTGCCGCTGGTCGTCGCCGCGCTGGTGATGACCGGGGCCGGTGGCGTATTGACGTTCAGCGTAATGGTCGCAGCCGCCGAACTTGCGCAAGGACCGACTGCCTGCACGGAAAATGTCTGCGAGGCGACGTAGGTGGAGTTGCTGGCTGTGTAAGTTAGCATGGTTCCCGATGAGCCCAGGGTTCCCGCACCGCCGGACAGCGCGCCGAGGGTGAGGGAACTGGCGGTACCGCCTCCGAGCACCAGCGGGATATTGGTCGCCGCCGTGCTGTAGGGAATCGTGAATGACTGGTTGGCGACGGTGGGCGCGGCGGGCGGGTTCACGGTGATGTTCACCGTTCGCGATGTCGTCGTCGCGGCCGAAAGCCCAGTGCCGTTAAACGTGAAACTGTCGGCGGAGCAATTGCTGGCCGTATGCGTGTACGTCACGGACGATGCGGCAAGGTTGTATGCGCCAAGCGTGCCGCGGGTCGGGGCGCTAACCGTGGCGATGTTGTTGATGACCTGGGAGGGCATCGCCGAAACACCGGCATTGGCCGTTGTCGTGGCAATGTTGGCCAGGGTCACGGTTACCGCGGCGCCGAAGTTGACCGAAGTCGCCTGCGAGGTTGTATAGAAACTGCCAATGTATGCGGCAAGGTCGGCACGCTGGGTTGCATTCAGCGGCAAGGCGCCGTCCACGCCATCGATCGCCACGGACCGGAAAATGTTCATGATCGCGCCGGCGTTGTTGGTGATCGCCGAATTGAGCACCGAGACCGCGTTTCCGGCATTGCGTTGCGGCAACGCCGGGGTTGCGCCGTGGCATCCGTTGCAGCTTTGCGAGGTCCACAATGCAGCGCCGTTGGCCACGCTTTGTGCGGGGGACGTTGCGGGAAGGAGCAGGGCAAGGGCGGCGAGCAGCATCAGACTCAAACTGCGCCAGGTCAGGTTTGCGCTTGCGTCGTTGTTCACAGGCCTAGAGAACGTCATCGCTACTCCCTGTGGAGACTGGTCGGGAACCCGGTGGGGTCGCCAAGTAGATGTCGAAAATTGTAAAACTTTCAATACGTTAACACAATCTCTTGTGAACGATTCTTGAATTGACCGGCTTATCTGTCGTCCAATGGGCGGATCAATTGCCGGCCGAAATCTGACGTATCGCAAAACCGGTAACAATGATGATAGACCGGGACGGGCGGCTCCGGAAGTTCTGCAAGCTGTCCTGTCGGACCGGTGTGGCCCGATCGGGCCGGCGATTTCGCAGCATATTGTTGGAAAACACCAGAACTGGCGTGGCTTTCAAGGCGAAAACGCCCGGAAAGCGCCGTCCCTATTGGAGTTTGTTCGTGACATCCACAGGCCGCAGCTTGCGCGATCCCCGCAATTGAGGGATGTGTGCGGTTTTTCGCCAATGAAAACTGATTTGGCGCATAAACTGCACAGATCGGGTTGCTTGCAGGCCCGGATTGAAGTGGATTCTGCCCATGAACAAGTCTGCCGTGGTTTGCACCGGTGGTGCCGGACATTGGCAATGCCACGTTGGGTGCACCGCAACGCGTTTGAGCCGGTGCAAGCAGGATCAATTGCGTACCCTGTTGTCGGCACGCCGGGCTGGCAGCTGCGCGTGAACGGCTTGTCTTTCGCGCGGATGCGTTTGCTTGCGCCGTCCCGTCGTGCGACGGGCAAGGGTGCGACCGCGCTCGCGTGTTTGCTGGCCGGCAGCCTTGCCTTCTTCGGCAACGAGGCGATCGCTTATTCCAGTGGCATCACCGGCCGTACCAACAAGGACGGCGGTACCGGTTGCGGGTCTTGCCACAGCCCCAACCAGACGCTGGTGGTCTCCATTACCGGGCCCAGCACCCTCGCTGCGGGCACAAGCGCGACTTACACGGTCAATATTTCGGGCGGCACGGCATCGACGAAGATGGGGGTCAATATCGCCGCCAGTTCGAACAATTTGAGCGAATCGTCCACCTATCTGCAAAAACCCGATGACGACCTGACCCACACCAGCACGGACCTCAACACCAGCGGTACTGGTGCCGGAAGTTTCACGTTCACATTCACGATGCCGTCGGGCCTGGCGGTGGGCAGCACGCGTACGCTGTACGCCGCCGCGCGCGTCAATACCGAATGGAACCACGCCACCAATTTCGTCATCACGGTTCCGAAACTTAACCAGACCATCACCTTCCCAGCCCAGACCAGTCCGCGCACCTACAGCACCGGGGCCACCTTCTCGATCAGCCCCGTGGCAACGGCATCGTCGGGATTGGCGATCACCTACACCTCGGATACGCCTGCCGTGTGCACCACGCCGGGCACCACCTCGACCACCGTGACCATGCAGGGTGCAGGCACCTGCACCATTCGTGCGAACCAGAACGGCAATGCCACCTACAACGCCGCGCCCGACGTCACGCGCAGCATCACCATCAACAAGGGCAACCAGTCCATCACCTTCGGCTCCCAAGTGGTGACGCCGTCGTTCGCAACCGGTGGCAGCTTCAATCTGAGCCCCGCAGCCACGGCCTCTTCCGGTCTCGCCATCGTCTATTCGTCGACCACCTCGGGCATCTGCACCAAGCCATCGTCCGGCACGCTGGTCAACATGGTGGCGGCGGGGCTTTGCAGCATCACCGCCGCACAGCCGGGCGATGCGAATTGGAATGCCGCGCTCTCGGTGAGCCGCTCGATCACGATTTCCAAGGGCAACCAGACCATCACCTTCCCGGCGCAATCGAACAAGGCGTTCGTCGCGGGCGGCACCTTCAGCGTATCCGGCGTATCGGCCTCTTCCGGGCTCGCC
>DASUDU010000270.1:0-5397 GCA_036275435.1 Usitatibacteraceae bacterium
CGGCCGGGATCACGCCTTCCTTCTCGAGCTTCTCCGCGTAGAGCTTGCGGGTGCCGGGATGCTGCGCGATCTTCTTGTACATCAGCGGCTGCGTCACGAACGGCTCGTCCTGCTCGTTGTGGCCGAGGCGGCGGAAGCAGACGAGGTCGATCACGACGTCCTTGTGGTACTTGGCGCGGTAGTCGAGCGCGATCTGCGCCACCATCACGCAGGCCTCGGGATCGTCGCCGTTCACGTGGAACACCGGCGCCTCGATCATCTTGGCGAGGTCGGTGCAATACAGCGAGGAGCGCGCGTCGCGCGTGTCGGAGGTGGTGAAGCCGATCTGGTTGTTGACCACGATGTGCACCGTGCCGCCGGTCTTGTAGCCGCGCGTCTGCGACAGCGCCATCGTCTCCATCACGACGCCCTGGCCCGCGAAGGCCGCGTCGCCGTGGATCAGCAACGGCAGGACCTGGTCGCCGGTGTGGTCGCCGCGGCGGTGCTGGCGCGCGCGCACCGAGCCTTCCACAACCGGGTTGACGATCTCCAGGTGCGAGGGGTTGAACGCCAGCGTCAGGTGGATGCTGCCGCCCTTGGTCTGGATGTCCGAAGAGAAGCCCTGGTGGTACTTGACGTCGCCCGAGCCGACATCGTGGGCGTGCTTGCCCTCGAACTCGGAAAACAGGTCGGCCGGCAGCTTGCCCAGGCTGTTGACCAGCACGTTGAGCCGCCCGCGGTGCGCCATGCCCAGCACGACTTCCTTGACGCCGCGCTCGCCGGCCGAAAGGATCAGGTCATCGACCAGCGGAATCAGCGATTCGCCGCCCTCGAGGGAAAAGCGCTTCTGGCCGACGTAGCGCGTGTGCAGGTATTTCTCCAGCGTCTCCGCGGCGGTAAGGCGTTCGAGGATGAACTGCTTTTCCTCGGTCGACAGGGAAGGCGTCGACTGCGTACCCTCGATGCGCGATTCGATCCAGCGGCGCTGCTCAGTCGAGCTGATGTGCATGTATTCCACGCCGACCGTGCCGCAGTAGGTTTTTTTCACCGCGGCGACGATGTCCTTGAGCTTGGCGCGCTCGCTACTGCCGGCGATGCGGCCCTGCCACGAACCGATGCCGAACTCGGCCTCGAGGTCGGCTTCGGAGAGCCCCCAGAATTCCAGCGACAGCTCCGGCACCACGCCGCGCTCGGAACGCTGCAGCGGGTCGAGCCGCGAATGGTGCGAACCGAGGATCCGGTGCGAGCGCATGTACTGCAGCACCTTGAACGAACGCGGGTCGTCCGCCTTGCCGCCGACGTTGACGTAGGCGACGCGGCCGCCGCCCTGCCGTGCCCGCTCGGCAAAGGCCGCGATCACCGGCGAATGCGCCACGTCGGCCCCGCCCTGACCGGCCACCTTGGGCAGGGCATCGAACTGTTGCCGCCAGGATTCCGGCACGCTGGCCGGATCCGCGAGGTATTGCTCGTAGAGTTCTTCGATGTACGGGGCGTTGGCGCCGAAGAACTGGGAGGATTGCTGGAATTCGCGCATCATGGGCTGACCTCATCGCGCTCGTCCCGGATGTCCGGGGCAAGCAAAAAACACAACCTGCAGCCGGGGCCTGGCCCGGCGTTGAATCGAAAAAACCTAGAACCGGCGCGGCTTTCCAGCCAAAAGTGCCTAAAAAGCCACGCCCATCAACGACTTTTACCGCTTGACATCGCGCCGCGCGGCGCCCGAATAGAGCTGCCGCGGACGGCCGATCTTGTATTCCGGATCGGCGATCATTTCGTTCAACTGCGCGATCCAGCCCACCGTGCGCGCCAGGGCGAAGATCGCCGTGAACAGCGGCACCGGGACGCCGATGGCCTTCTGCACGATGCCCGAATAGTAATCGACGTTCGGGTACAGCTTGCGGCTGACGAAATAATCGTCTTCGAGCGCGATGCGCTCCAGTTCCATCGCCAGCTTGAACAGCGGGTCGTCATGCAGGCCCAGTTCCCTGAGCACTTCGTGACAAGTTTCGCGCATCAGCTTGGCGCGCGGGTCGTAGTTCTTGTACACCCGGTGGCCGAAGCCCATCAGCTTGACGTTCGAGTCCTTTTCCTTGACCTTGGCGATGAACTCGCCGATCTTGGCCACCCCGCCCTGCTTCTGGATGTCGTAGAGCATGTTCAGGCAGGCCTCGTTGGCGCCGCCGTGCGCCGGGCCCCACAGGCAGGCCACGCCGGCGGCGATCGCCGCAAACGGGTTGGTGCCGGAAGATGCGCACAGCCGCACGGTCGAGGTCGAAGCGTTCTGCTCGTGGTCGGCGTGCAGGATGAAGATGCGGTCCATGGCGCGCACCAGCACGTCGTTGACCTTGTAGTCCTCGGCCGGCACGGCGAACATCATGCGCATGAAGTTGCCGGCGTAGGACAGGTCGTTGCGCGGGTAGATCAGCGGCTGCCCGACGGTGTACTTGTAGGCCATCGCCACCAGGGTCGGCATCTTGGCGATGAGGCGGATGGCCGAGATCTCGCGCTGGCGCGCGTCGTTGACGTTGATCGAATCCGGATAGAACGCCGAGAGCGCGCCGACCAGCCCGGTCATCACCGCCATCGGGTGCGCGTCGCGGCGGAAGCCGCGCAGGAAGAACTGCATCTGCTCGTGGACCATGGTGTGCTTGCTGACGCGGCTGACGAAATCGGCGCGCTGCGCCGCATCCGGCAATTCGCCGTAGAGCAGCAGGTGGCAGACGTCCATGAAGTCGCACTTGCCGGCGAGCTGCTCGATCGGGTAGCCGCGGTAGAGCAGTTCGCCCTTGTCGCCGTCGATGAAGGTGATCGTCGAGTTGCAAGAAGCCGTGGACATGAACCCGGTGTCGTAGGTGAACAAGCCGGTCTGGGCATACAGTTTCCTGATGTCGATCACATCCGGGCCGTGCGAGCCGGTATACACCGGCATGTCGACGGTCTTGCCCGCACCGTAGTTGAGAGTGACCTTGCCGTTCTCTTTCATGATCTGGGCTCCTTGAGCAATGGATGCAACGGTTTCACGCCGCGCGAATGCGCGTAATCAAAGTATTCAACTCCGCGTCGGGGGATGTTTTGCGTCCCATCAAGACATCGAGCAAATCGTTGTCGCTCCAGCGCAGCAGCCGGTCCAGCAGGACCAGGTCCGCGGCGGGCAGCCGGTCCAGCTCGGCCTCGAGGAAGCGTCCCAGCAGGATGTCGTTTTCCAGCAACCCGCGGCGCGCGCGCCAGCGCAGCCGCTCGCGCGACCGGTCGTCGACCGGGACGGGCGCTTCGGGCTGGGGCGCAGGGTTCATGGTTGGCTCGGTCAGACGCCCCGCCTGACCATCATTTCCTTGATCTTGCCGATCGCCAGCGAGGGGTTGAGGCCCTTGGGGCAGACATCGACGCAATTCATGATGGTGTGGCAGCGGAACAGGCGGTACGGGTCTTCGAGGTTGTCCAGGCGCGCATTGGTGGCCTGGTCACGGGTATCGGCGATGAAGCGGTAGGCCGCCAGGAGGCCTGCCGGGCCGACGAACTTGTCCGGGTTCCACCAGAACGACGGGCAGGAGGTCGAGCAGCAGGCACAGAGGATGCACTCGTACAAGCCGTCAAGCTCGGCGCGGTCGACGGGCGACTGCAGGCGCTCTTTTTCCGGCGGCGGATCGTTGTTGATCACATACGGCGTGATCGAGTGGTACTGCTTGAAAAACTGCGTCATGTCAACGATCAGGTCGCGAATGACCGGCAGGCCGGGCAGCGGGCGCAGCTTTACGACCTCGGGCAGGTCGGCGATCTTGGTGATGCACGCCAGCCCGTTCTTGCCGTTGATGTTCATCGCATCCGACCCGCACACGCCCTCGCGGCAGGAGCGCCGCAGCGCCAGCGAATCGTCGATCGACTTGATGCGGATCAGCGCGTCAAGCAACATCTTGTCCGACGGCTCGAGCTGGATGTCGTATTCCTTGAAATACGGCTTGCTGTCCTTGTCGGGGTCGAAGCGTTCGATGATGAATTTCATGGCGTCGTCGTCGGTAGGTTGCTGTCTGGCGATTTAGGATACGGCGTTGGGTGGCTTGGATGACTCGCTGTGCTCGGGTGACTTACTGCGTTCGGGTGACTCGCTGCGCTCGCGTGATGGGCTCACCCGAGCACCGCGAGTCACCGCGCACTGCGCGATCACTTGAGCGAAGCGAATCACCGAAAACCGGGCACTCCATGATCCGTCGCGAACAGTCCACGATCAATACACGCGCGCCTTCGGCGGAATCGATTCCACCGTCAGCGGCTTCAAGTTGACCGGCTTGTAATCGAGGCGGTTGCCGTCCTTGTACCAGAGCGTGTGCTTGAGCCACTGCCCGTCGTCACGGCCGTTCGGGTAGCCCTCGCGATCCTTGTAATCGGCGCGGTCGTGGGCGCCGCGGGACTCCTTGCGCGCCTCGGCCGAGATCATCGTCGCCAGGGCCACTTCGATCAGGTTGTCAAGCTCCAGCGCCTCGATGCGCGCGGTGTTGAACACCTTCGATTTGTCCTGGATGCCGGTGCGCTGGGCGCGCTCGGCGACTTCCTTGATCTTCGCCACGCCCTGTTCCAGCATGTCGGGGAAGCGGAACACGCCGCAGTGCGCCTGCATGGTCTGGCGCATCGCGTTGCCGACCTCATGCACGCTCTCGCCGTCTTTCTGGTTCTCCAGCCGCGCCAGACGCGCCAGCGACCGGTCGGCGGCATCCTTGGGCAGGTCACGATGCGTGCCGTGGCGGCGGATGAACTCGATGGTCGAATCGGCGGCCGACTTGCCCATCACCAGCAGGTCGGTGAGCGAATTGGTACCCAGACGGTTGGCACCGTGGATCGAGGCGCAGCCGCATTCGCCGGCCGCGTAGAATCCGTGCACTACGCTGTTCGGGTTGCCATCCTTCGGCACGACCACCTCGCCCTTGTAGTTGGTCGGGATGCCGCCCATCTGGTAATGGCAGGTCGGCACCACCGGGATCGGCTCCTTCACCGGATCGACGTTGGCGAACTTGATGGCCGATTCGCGAATGCCCGGCAAGCGCTTGTTGATGACATCCGGGCCGAGGTGGTCGAGCTTCAAGAGGATGTAGTCGTTGTTCGGCCCCGCGCCGCGGCCTTCCTTGATTTCGGTGGCCATGGCGCGCGAAACCACGTCGCGCGAGGCCAGGTCCTTCATGGTCGGCGCGTAGCGTTCCATGAAGCGCTCGCCGTCCTTGTTGAGCAGGATGCCGCCCTCGCCGCGCACGCCTTCGGTGATCAGCACGCCCGCGCCGGCCACGCCGGTCGGATGGAACTGCCAGAACTCCATGTCCTCGAGCGGAATGCCGGCGCGTGCCGCCATCCCCGCGCCGTCGCCGGTGTTGATCAGCGCGTTGGTGCTGGAGGCAAAGATGCGGCCCGCGCCGCCGGTGGCGAACAGGGTCG
>DASUDU010000271.1:0-5606 GCA_036275435.1 Usitatibacteraceae bacterium
CATTGCCACCTGGCGCAGCGATTCCAGGTGCGTGTCCAGATGCGCACTGCCGTGCTCGGCGTCGACCACGCAGACCACGCCGGACAGCGCGTAGCGCGCCGCGGTGAGCGGCAGGTCGATCAGGCTGGTCAGGATCGGCGCTGGGTCGGCGAGGCCCGTGGTCTCGATCACCACGCGCTCAAATGCCGGGATCGTGCCCTTGGCGCGCTGGAAATACAACGAGCGCAAGGCATTGACCAATTCGCCTGCGACCGAGCAGCAGACGCAGCCGTTCTTGAGTACCGCAATGTCTTCGCTCGATTGGCGCACCAGGTGATGGTCGATCGCCACCGCACCGAATTCGTTGACCAGCACGGCCGTGTCGCGCAAGTCCGGGTGCGCCAGCAGGCGGTTGAGCAGCGTGGTCTTGCCCGCGCCAAGGAAGCCGGTGAGGATGGAAACGGAGGTGAGAGGGCTGGCAGGCATCGCGTCTGGCTGATAGACGTTGCGTGGCGAAAGGCGGCAATCAGCAGCTAGCGGTGCCACGCAACGAGACAAAGAAAGTTTGCCAGAAGCTGAGAAAGATCAGGAAGTCGTGCGCTGAAGCGTTGACGATTTTCGCGGGGGGGTACATTCGCAACGTCACGTCGACCCGGTATTCAGGCAAGACGAACGTGAACGCATAAAAAGAACCAATGCGTTTTGCGACAAGCACGGCGTACAACGGCTATTACTGGCCAACCAGTTTTACTTTTGGAACGATGTATTTTGGTGATCCCGACATACCCAATGCCTGGATTGGCTTCGGTCCATACAATAGGTACAAGTGGCGCTTGACTTGCTGGAACTGGGACGGCGGCCAGTACGAGTCCAAAAGCGTCATCATGTACGGACAGGGCCAGTAAACGCCAATTATCGAAGAGGAAAAATGAAAATGAGGAACACTGTTCTCGCATCCCTATTGACGTTGCTTGCGTGGTCAAGCGCGTCAGCGCAAATCGCACCCAACGGCGGTTTGCCGGGCCTGCCGATCTCGCTGCTTCCTCCCAATCCCACCTCGGCCGACAATCTCCGGTTAATCATGCCCGAAAGGACCTGCACGTGGTCCGCCCGCTACATAGGCAACTCTTATAGTGTTCAGATGGCGAACAACCATCTCACCATCACTTTGGGTGCGCAACAAGCCTCTGGATTGATCCCAATCGGAGAAAGCTGTGCGCCGACGCCGGGCGAAGAAATCGACTTGGGCAGACTTCCCGCGGGAAATTACAAGATGAGTTTGATCGACCCGCGACCCCAGTTGGGTCGACCGGTTTTTTCGAATATCTCTTTTGTCGTTGCGGATGCGCGCGCAAGCAAAGCGGCGCCCTATGTCCGGCTGGACTATTCCGGTCATTGGTGGGATCCCAACGACTCCGGCTGGGGATTATTCGTCTGGCAAGACGCGGCCGACAATCTGCTTGCGGCTTGGTTCACCTACGGTACGGATGGCAAGCCAATCTGGTGGGTATTTCAGCCTAAATGGCTGGGGGATGTCGGCACGGCAGACGCAGATCTACTCCAAACCAGCCGCCTGCCAGGCACCACATCTCCGCCTCCCAACCCGACCGCAATTGTCAAAGTTGGTACCGCCCGCCTCAATTTCGGTCGTACGTCGATCGCGGAATCAGGAACTATTACCTACACGGTCGGTAACGGCCCGACTATGACGCGGACGATTCAACGATTCAGGCCATAACTCCAATGTCGATGGTTTGCAATCTGTATTGAAGTGTCCCGGCGTTGCAAGAGCCTGCATGAAACCGAGTGCGATGGCGCGGAAATCGAAGATCAACACCTTGGCGTTGGCGCACGCTGGGTTAATAGTATGGCGCTCGCGCAATGTGGCCTTGCTGCTTTCGAGGGGGCTGACCGGGTCGTTAGCAAGGCTGGCATCGAGCGGCAAAGTCATTGACTGGCGAGCTGTTCCTGGGGAAAAACTTTGAAAACTCCGCGCTAGTTAGTTAGTGAACCTACGGCTTGAGTCCCAAGGGATAAACGGTTTCGCCGTCCAGCAAGGGCGCCGGTTTTTTCTCGGCCCCGTCGCGATGTCCGGTGCCGCAACTTACTCCTTTCCGACGAGCCTGACCTTTGCGACCTTCTACTTCGGCGAGCAATTGTCTGCCGCACCGCCGCTTGGTCCTTTGAGCGGCTATAAGTAGAAAGTGGAGTGCAGGAACTTCGAAGGGGAACGGAAAACAGAAACGATGTATGGGCGGCCGTTTAGGTGATCCAGCCCGGGACTTATTAGGAGCAAGATGTGAAACTTTCCCTAGTGTTGGTTCGTGCTGTCTCGATCTGCTCGATTGCGCTTGCACATGCGCAGGTGCAACCGCCTGGTGTATCCGTCGGTGGCCAATTCAACGCGGTGCTTTTGCCTGCAAATCCCACATCAGCCGATAACCTGCGGCTTTCGATGGATGACTCGACATGCGGCGGCTTGAACGACTACGTGCCGAATTCGAACCGATACTCTGTGTCCATGTTCTCGAATGGCGTACGTGTCACACTCGGCGAAAAGCGGAACAACCCGGTTCCCATATGTCTGGTCCGGCCCCGCGAGGAATTCGACATCGGACGCCTGCCCGCCGGAAACTACACGCTCACGCTGATCTCGGCCGCGACGCCATCGGCGCCGGTCACGCTTGCCGCAAATGTCGCGTTCACGGTGGCCGATGCGCGCCTGACCAAGTCCAACCCTTATGTAAGATTGGATTATTCCGGGCATTGGTGGGACCCGAACGATTCTGGATGGGGCTTGTTCGTTTGGCACGACAATGCCGACAATGTGCTCGCCGCCTGGTTCACCTATGGTGCCGACGGCAAACCGATCTGGTGGGTTTTCCAACCGCGCTGGCAAACCGCCACCGCGACGCAAACGGCAGACTTGATGCAGACCCTGCGTGCGCCGGGACCAAACTCGCCGCCGCCCAATCCGACGTCGATCAACATTGTTGGCACGGCAAGTCTCGACTTCGGCCGATTTGGAAACGACCTGGGGGAGACCGGGAAAATTACCTACACCATCGGCAACGGCCAAACCCTGACCCGCACCATCCAGCGGTTCCGCCCTTGATGGGTTGAAGTTCACGATCAAGGCGGCCTGGTGCCAGGCTGCACTGCACTTGATTGTCCGAGAAAGTCCAATACCAGCGAGGCCTTTAGGCCGAAAACGCCCAGAACACCGCGCCAGTCCTTGAGTTTACGGCTTGAGTCCCAGGGTATAGCGCGTGTCTCCTGCCAGCAACGGCGTCGGGCGGCCCTCCGACCAGTCCGCATGGCCGGCGGCCCAGAATGGCGACAGCGGGTGGCCCGATTGCCCGCCGGCCAGGGTCAGGATGCCCTCGCCTTCGCGTCCTGGCGAAACAACCAGCCGCTGCGAAGCGCCAAAGGTTGGCGCGGCGACGCGCGGCATGTGGTTGTCGCCCGCTTGCGGTCCGGCCGGCATGTCCAGAAAACGCGACAGGAACGGCATGGCGCGCGAAAACGGATGGCGAAAACGCGCGCGATTCCGCTCGCCCCAGGTCGCTCCGGCTAGGCTGGCACCGTCCCGGGTCAGTTCGCCGTGAACCCACTCCAATTGCGCCACCACAAACGCATCCCAGGTCGCGTGCGGCGGGGGCAAGAGGTGCTCCGGCCGCGCCTCAAGCGCCTGCCACGCCGCGTATTCGAAACGGCCATCGAAGGCGTAGATCGAACGGCTGGCAGGTTGCGCGGCATCCTTGGTGGCGGCAGCGATGGGCTGCTTCAAGGCGGCATGGATCCAGTTGTTCCACAATTGCGATTCAACCCGCTCGCGAAATGCGCGCACGATGCGGTGTCCGGTCTGGTCGATGTCGGCGCGGCCGTTCCAGCGCTTCAGTTCAGCCGCGAGGGCGCGGGTTTTGTCGCTGGCCTCGCTGTGGCGCAGCGCCAGTTCGGCCCAGCGCTTGAGGAAGCGCGATTCGCTGTCCAGCTGGATCGCGTACAAGTCCGCTTCGCGGTGTTTCGGCTTTTCGCGAAGCCGGTCGCGGATCTGGCCTGCGCGTGCGCCCAGGTCCGGCCAGCCCTCGCCGATCAGGGCGCCGGCGGCCCCGCCCATCTGGCGGTTGTTGGCCGTAAACAACTGCCCGTCCGGCGGGTTTTTCACCAGCGGATACCGCTCGCGCGGCAGCCAGCCGGTGGGCAGGTCCTTCGCGTCCGTGAGCCGCCCACGATCGGCACGCGCGTTGGCGCGCAGCGGGATACGCCCCATGATCGTCCAGGCGATGTTGCCGGCCTTGTCGGCGATCACCACGTTCTGGTGCGGGATGCCGCTGTCCTGCGCCGCGGCGATGGCCTCGTCGAGACTGGCCGCGCTCATCAGGGCCGAGGAACGCGAATTGACTGCTCCCGGCTGGTAGAGGCTCCACCACAGCGCGTAGTAACTCGATTCGTCTTCGTACAGCGAGGGCCCGAATGCGGACTCGCGCACCTCGAGTTCGACCGGATCGCCGCCCTTGACGACGATCGACTCTTTTTTCAGGGTCAGCAGGGTTGGCGCATCGGACCGGGGAATCGCAACCCAGTCGAACCACTGCCCGTAGCTGTTGGTGAATCCCCAGGCGATGTCGCCGTTGCTGCCGACCACAACGCCCGGAACCCCGGGCAGGGTGACGCCGGCCACGCGGCGCATGGCGGTCCCGCTGCCGATTTCCAGTTGCGCGCGGAACCAGATGGCCGGCACGCCGATGCCCAGGTGCATGTCGTCGGCCAGCATGGCGCCACCGTGGTGGGTGCGCGTGCCGCCAATCGCCCAGTTGTTGCTGCCCGGCAGCGGCTGCTCGGGTTCGAGTCCCGCATGCTGTGGCGGCGCGGCGGGGATCTTGCGCACATCGATCAGTTCGGGCCCGGGCATCGGCCGTGCGGCGATGACGCTGCCGTCGATGGCGGCGTCCCAGTGGCCGCCAAGCGGGCGCAGCCAGTCGAACAGCGCATCGCCCAACAGACGCCGCAGGCGGGTATCGGTGTAGCGCGCCTCGAAGCTGTTGGCCTGCAGCATGAAAAACATCTCGCCCACCACCAGCAGCGAATCGACCTCGCGCCACGGCTCCGGCTCGGCGCGCAGCACCCAGTATTGCCAGGGCCGGGAGGCGTGCGCGGCCAGCCCGGCGTTGACGCCCGCCGCGTAGGCCGCCAGCTCCGCGCGCTCCTGCGGCGTGGCGACGGCCAGTTGCGCTTCCATGCGCGAACGCAGGCGGTGCCGGCGCTTGTCGCGATCCATCGGCAAGGTCACCGCGCCTAGCAAAGCCGACAGCTCGCCCGCAGCCGAGCGGCGCGCCAGATCCATCTCGAAGTAGCGCTCCTGCGCGTGCACAAAGCCTAGCGCACGCAAGGCATCGGGCAGATTTGCCGCCTTGATGCGCGCGGTGCCGTTGGCATCGCGCTCGACCGATACCGGAGCGGCGAGCCCGGGCAGGGCGCGATCGCCGTCGAGTACCGGCAGGCTCGCGCGCATCAGCAACCAGGCGCCGCCGAGGGTGAGGACGAGAACGCCGGCAAGCGCGATCAGGATCCAGCGCAGGATACGCAGCAGGTTTTTCATTTCTTCCTCTTGGCGCGCGGATGCG
>DASUDU010000272.1:0-2839 GCA_036275435.1 Usitatibacteraceae bacterium
TCGCGGCCGAATGTCGTGCCGCCGTGGTGCAGCGTGATGCGCTCGATCGCATGGCGCCGCCCCTTGGCGGCATCCGGGGGCGTGCCGCCCCATTCGGCAACGGTGACCACGCGCGGCGCATCAATGGCGGCCGGCGGCAACGTGCCGGCACAGGCGGCCAGCAGCAAAGACAATAGGGCAACGAATGCGCGCATGCGCTATTGTGCGCCGCGGCGCTTTCCCGGCAACGGATGGCAAGACTCCTTGACTGGCGTGGCTTTTCAGCCACAAACGCCTAAAACGGCACGCCAGTCAATGGGTTTTCAAGCGCGGTGGTGCGCTGCCGCCTGTCCGGTCAATTTGCACCCGGCGAGCCTGCAGGTCAATCCACTGCGCCCCCACGATGTGCGACCGGACTGCCTGCACATGCGTCAACCCATCGGCGCGCCGCAGTCCTGGCAGTATTTCGCGCTCGGCAAGTGGCCGCGCGAATGGCATGCGCCGCACTCACGCGCGGGCGCTTCGCGCGGCAGCTTTTGCGAAACGAATTCGGCGCTGACGATGCCCGTCGGCACCGCGAGCGTGCCCCAGCCGATCAGCATCATGGCCGAGGCGATGAAGCGCCCGAGGTCGGTCTTGGGCGTAATGTCGCCGAAGCCCACCGTGGTCATGGTCGTAATTGCCCAGTACACCGCAGTCGGGATGCTGGTGAAGCCGTTCGCCGGGCCCTCGACCACGTACATCAGCGTTCCCATCACCAGCACCACCAGCAGCACGAACGAGAGGAACACCGCGATCTTGCGGCGCGAGGCGTACAGCGCGTGCAGCAGCATGCCGTACTCGGCCACGTACTCGCCGAGTTTGAGGATGCGGAACACCCGCAGCAGCCGCAGGATGCGGATGTCGATCAGCGCGTTGAGCGAGGGTTCGAAATACACCAGGTAGGTCGGCAGCAGCGCAAGCAGGTCGATGATGCCGAACACGCTGGTTGCATAGCGCAGCGGATGGCGCACGCAGGTCAGGCGCAACAGGTACTCTACCGTGAACAAGGCGGTGAAGCCCCATTCGAGCGCATTGAACAGCGTCGCGTTGCGCGCCTGCAGGGCCGAGACGCTGTCGAGCATCACCACGGCGACGCTGGCCAGGATCGTCCAGATCAGCACAATGTCGAACAGCCGCCCGGCGCGCGTGTCCGACTCGAAAACCACCTTGTACAGGGCAAGCCGCCAGCCGCCCTCGGGACGGCCGAAACGGTCGGTTTCGGGAAGGGAAAACGAAGTGCTGTCGTGGACGGTCATGGCAAGCGGATCACGGTCGAAGGCGTTGTCTGGCGGCCCTGGTTGTTTTTTCTCGTTGAACCCGGGCTCCACGGAAGTCGGCTGGGCCAAATATTGCCTATTCTCGCACCGCGACCCGCCGGCGACTGCCGATGCCATATTGCGCCGCCGAACACTGGGGTTGTGGCTTGGCTGAAAATGCCCAAGAGACCGCGCCGGTCCTTGCGCTTCACCAGGCGCTGACCTGCGTGCAGCATGCGATTTGACCTGCCGCAAGCGCCCCCCCAACTTTCGCGGTAGCCTTGCCAGATCCCCGCGTACCAAACAATACCCATGACCGAAAAACCCCGGGCCGAGCCCCCTTGGCTGAAGTTCTACGGCAGCGTCCCGCCGACGCTCGACTACCCGGACATCAGTCTTTACGAAGGCGTGGCGCGCGTGGCCGCGCGCTCGCCGCATGCCGTCGCCTGGGAGTATTTCGGCACACGCGCGACATATCGGCAGCTGGTCGGGGACATCGATCGCTGCGCCGCGCTGCTGACCTCGCTGGGTCTGAAGACCGGCGAGCGCATGCTGATCTCGATGCCGACCACGCCGCAGGGCGTCATCGCCTTCTATGCGGTCAACCGCATCGGCGCGGTCGCGGTGATGATCCACCCGCTTTCGACGGCTGCCGAGATCACCCATTACCTCGACGCTACCGGCGCGCGCATGGCGCTGGTGCTCGATGCGTTTTACGCAACGCTCGCGGCGGCAACGCCGAGTCAAGCGCTCAAGGCGATCGTCGTCGCGTCGGTCACCGACCCGCTGCCGGCCCTCAAGCGCGCGGCATTCTGGCTGAGCAAGGGCCATGCGATCGCGCCGCTGCCGCGCGATACGCGCATCCATCGCTGGTCCGAGGCGATGCACGCCGCTCCGGCGCGCTGGATGTCGCGCCGCTCCGCCGACGACGAGGCGGTAATCCTGTTTTCCGGCGGCACCACGGCACTGCCCAAGGGCATCCGCCTGTCGAACCGCGCCTTTGTGGCGCAGGCGATCCAGGCGGCGGCCTGGTGCCGACTGTGCGAGGGCAACAGCATGCTGGCGATCCTTCCGCTGTTCCATGGCTTTGGCCTTGCGGTCTGCGTCAACGCGGTGCTGATGGCCGGCGGCACCTCGATCCTCGTCCCGCAGTTCAGCGCACCGATCGTGGCCGGGCTGCTCAAGAAACGCGGCGCCAATGTGCTGGTTGGCGTGCCGACGCTGTTCGACGCGCTGACCCGCGAACCGCTTTTGCAGCGCACCGACCTTTCGTGCCTGAAGTTGTGTTTTTGCGGCGCCGATACGTTGCCGCGCGTGGTCAAGGAGCGTTTCGAGGCGCTGGTCAAGGCGCGTGGCGGCGATGTCAAGCTGCTCGAAGGCTACGGGCTCACCGAGGCGGTGAGCGGCATCATGGCCATGCCGCTGGACCACTATCGCGAAGGCTCGATCGGCGTGCCCTTCCCCGACATGTTCGCGAAAATCTGCGCGCCGGATACGACCGACGAAGTGCCGGTCGGCACGGAGGGCGAAATCTGCCTGGCCGGCCCGGCGCAGATGATGGG
>DASUDU010000273.1:0-4255 GCA_036275435.1 Usitatibacteraceae bacterium
CTCGCCGAGGAATTTCTCGCGCTGGGCATCGATGGCTTCCTGGCGGAACAGTTTCTTGGTCACGCGGTCCGTTTCGCTTCATCCCCCGCCAACCGAGGGCCAGCGCGATTGTAACCGCGAGTCGGCACGCGGTGCGCGCCCGGGCACGGAAGCTACGCGGCGGCTTGCTTGACCACGCCGGCCACGCGCTGCGCTAGCGCCTTGACCAGGGCACTGTCCGGACCTTCGACCATGACGCGGATCACCGGCTCGGTGCCCGAGGCGCGTAGCAGCACCCTGCCCTCGCCCTTGAGGTCGGCCTCGGCGGCCTTGACAGCCTCCTTCACCGGCAGGCTGGCGGCAAAATCAAAACGCTTGGCGGTGCGAACGTTTTCCAGTACCTGCGGATAAAGCGTCAGTTCCGCAGTAAATTCCCGCAACGAATGGTTGCCGCGGCGCAGCGCGCCGAGGATCTGCAGTGCCGAGATGATGCCGTCGCCGGTGCTGTGCTTTTCCAGGCACAGCAGGTGGCCGGAATTCTCGCCGCCGACCTCCCAGCCCTTTTCCTTGAGCATTTCGAGGATGTAGCGATCGCCCACCTTGGCCCGGGCAAACGGGATGCCGAGCTTGGCCAATTGCTGTTCGAGGGCGAAATTGGTCATCAGCGTGCCCACCACCCCGCCGCGCATCACGCCGCGCGCGTGGCGATCCTTGACCATCGCGTAGAGCAACTGGTCGCCGTCGAACAGGGTGCCATCGGCATCGCACATCACCAGCCGGTCAGCATCGCCATCCACGGCGATGCCGAAATCGGCGCGGTGCGTTTTCACCGCCGCTCGCATCGCCGCCGGATGCGTCGCCCCGACCTCGTCATTGATGTTGGTGCCATCCGGGGTGTTGCCAACGGCGATCACTTCGGCTCCGAGTTCGCGGAACACGTGCGGCGCGATGTCCCAGGCCGCGCCGTTGGCGCAATCGACCACCAGGCGCAGGCCCTTTAAATCCAGCTGGCGCGGGAAGGTCGATTTGCAGAACTCGATGTAGCGGCCGCCGGCATCCTCGACGCGGCGCACCTTGCCCAGGTTGATCGATTGCAGCGTCGCAATCGGCTTGTCGAGCTGCGCCTCGATCTCGAACTCGACCTCGTCGGGCAGCTTGAGGCCCTCGGCGGAGAAGAACTTGATGCCGTTGTCGTCGAACGGGTTGTGCGAGGCCGAGATCATCACCCCGGCGTTGAGCCGCAGCGCGCGCGTCAGGTAGGCCACGCCGGGCGTCGGCATCGGGCCGATCAGCAGCACGTCCACGCCCGCCGCCGAAAGCCCCGCCTCGAGCGCGCTTTCGATCATGTACCCGGAGATCCGCGTGTCCTTGCCAATGATCACTGTGGGCCGCGCGCGACCGTCGGCCTTTTCTTGGGCCAGCACGCAGCCGGCCGCGTAGCCGAGCCGCAGGACAAATTCGGGGGTGATCGGCGATTCACCCACCCGCCCGCGCACGCCATCGGTTCCAAAATATTTGCGGCTCATTCGTTATCGCTTTCTGTTGAATGCCTGCATTGGACGCGGGCAAAGAATTCCAATACCGGCGCGGCTTTCCGGGCGATTTCACCCGGAACAGCACGCCGGTCAACGACTTTTAGCTTGCGGCCTTCAGGACTTTCAACGCGTCCACCGTTTCGGCCACATCGTGCACCCGCAGGATTGTCGCACCATTTTGCGCGGCGATGAGCGCCGCGGCGAGGCTGGCAGCGAGCCGCAATTCCACCGGCCGCCCGGTGATGGCACCGAGCGTGGACTTGCGCGACAGCCCGGCCAGCACCGGGTAGCCAAGCCGCGTCAGCGTCGGCAACTCGCGCAACAGCGTCAGGTTGTGCTCGGCGGTCTTGCCGAAACCGAAGCCGGGGTCCACGACGATGCGCGGCGCCTTGATCCCGGCCTTGACGCAGGCCAGCGCCCGCTCGCCAAGGAACGCACCCACCTCGACGGTCACGCTGTGGTATTGCGGCGACTCCTGCATGGTGCGCGGCGTGCCCTGCATGTGCATCAGGCACACGGCCGCAGCGCTGTCCGCCAGCGCCTCGATCGCGCCGGGCTCGCGCAACGCATTGACGTCGTTGATCATTGACGCGCCGGCAAAAATCGCGGCGCGCATGACTTGAGGTTTCTGCGTATCGACCGACAGCGGCACGCCGCAGGCTGCAAGCGCCTCGAGGACCGGCAGGACGCGATCCAATTCCTCCTGCAACGACGCCGCGGCGGCTCCCGGGCGGGTCGATTCACCGCCGATATCGAGGAGGTCCGCGCCATCGGCGATCAGCCGTTCGGCATGGCGGACGGCCGCGTCGCGCGCCAGGTACCGGCCACCGTCGGAAAACGAATCCGGCGTGACATTGACAACCCCCATCACCAGCGGACGGTCGAGCGAAAGCCTGAATTTTCCAGCGTGGAGGATCAATGCCCCATCCCGGTTGCCATGCCGGCTCCTGCAAACAAAAACGGGCGGATCGCTCCGCCCGCCGATGCATCGACCTCGATCAGGTCGGCCCGCCTTCGGTAGCGGCTGCCGGCTTGCTTTCGGCCACCGCGGCCGGTGCACCGCCATCGCCGCTGCTGCCGGCCTTCGAACGCGGCGGCTGCGAACTCGGTTTCGGCTCGCGCGCCGGGCGCCCTTCCATGATGTCCTTGATCTGGTCGGCGTCGATGGTCTCGAACTTCAGCAGCGCCGCAGTCATCGCCTCGATCTTGTCGCGGTTGTCCTCGATCAACTTGCGGGCCAGCGCATATTGTTCGTCGATGATGCGGCGGATCTCGGCATCGACCTTTTTCATCGTCTCCTCGGAGACATTGGTGTGGCGCGTCACCGAACGGCCAAGGAACACCTCGCCCTCGTTTTCGGCGTAGACCATGGTCCCCAGCGCGTCGGACATGCCGTAGCGCGTGACCATGTCGCGGGCAATCTGCGTGGCGCGCTCGAAATCGTTGGACGCGCCCGTGGTCATCTGGTGCATGAACACCTCCTCGGCGATGCGCCCGCCGAACAGCACGGCGATGCGGTTGAGCAGGTATTCCTTGTCGTAGGCGTAGCGATCCTGCTCCGGCAACTGCACGGTCACGCCCAGCGCGCGGCCGCGCGGGATGATGGTGACCTTGTGCACCGGGTCGGACTTGGGCAGCAGATAGCCGAGCAGCGCGTGGCCGGACTCGTGATAAGCGGTATTGCGACGCTCTTCCTCGGGCATGACCATCGAGCGTCGCTCGGTGCCCATGAGGATCTTGTCCTTGGCGCGCTCGAAGTCCTCCATGTCGACCAGCCGCTTGCTGCTGCGCGCGGCAAACAACGCCGCCTCGTTGACCAGGTTCGCCAGGTCGGCACCCGACATGCCCGGAGTGCCGCGGGCGATGATCTCGGCCACGACGTCCGGCGCGATCGGCACCTTGCGCATGTGCACATTGAGAATCTGCTCGCGGCCACGGATGTCCGGCAGCGGCACCACCACCTGGCGGTCGAAGCGACCAGGGCGCAGCAGCGCCGGGTCGAGCACGTCCGGGCGGTTGGTCGCTGCGATCACGATCACACCCGAGGAGGCTTCGAAGCCGTCCATTTCCACCAGCATCTGGTTGAGGGTCTGCTCGCGTTCGTCGTTGCCGCCGCCCAGGCCGGCGCCGCGCTGGCGGCCGACCGCGTCGATTTCGTCGATGAAGACGATGCACGGCGCGTTCTTCTTGGCCTGCTCGAACATGTCGCGCACGCGCGCCGCGCCGACGCCGACGAACATTTCCACGAAATCGGAACCGGAAATCGAGAAAAACGGCACCTTGGCCTCGCCGGCAATCGCACGTGCCAGCAAGGTTTTGCCGGTGCCGGGCGAGCCGACCATCAGCACGCCGCGCGGGATGCGGCCACCCAGTTTCTGGAACTTCGATGGATCGCGCAGGAAGTCGACCAGTTCGGCGACCTCGTCCTTGGCCTCGTCACAGCCGGCCACGTCGGCAAACGTGACATGGTTGTTGCCCTCGTCGAGCATCTTGGCGCGGCTCTTGCCGAAACTGAAGGCACCGCCGCGGCCGCCGCCCTGCATCTGGCGCATGAAATACAGCCAGACGCCGATCAGCAGCAGCATCGGGAACCAGGAAATAAAGATCGACATCAAGAGCGATTGCTCTTCCTCCGGCTTGGCCTCGATCTTCACGCCGGCCTTGCGCAGGTCCTCCCACATGAAGATGTCGCCCGGGGTCGAAGTGGTGTAGACCTTGTTGTCGCGCGTGTAGACCTTCAG
>DASUDU010000274.1:0-3914 GCA_036275435.1 Usitatibacteraceae bacterium
ATGCACCGGCCGGGTTTTGTCGTTCATGTTGCGCAAACCCACCACCGCGCCCATGTGGGTCTTGTACGGCAGCTTGTCCTTCGAAAAGCGCACGTCGCGGTAGATGCGGAACACTGCCTTCTTGGCATCGAACGGCGGCAGCTCCTTGTCGAACTTGCGCACCTTTACGCCGACGGCGGCGACCAGTTCGGTGAATTCCTCTTTCAGGATGTCGAACTGCGGCTTGTTGTGCAGGAACCAGGGGCGGTTGTTGTTCTCGGCCAGGCTACCGAGGAATTGGAGGAGGGAGGGGAGGTGCATGAGCTATTTGAGCTGAGTGGTTCGAAAAGAATTGAGTTGAGCTTGTAACGTAGTGACGATTTGCTCTGCTTCTGAGTCTTCAAGTGTGCTGCCAAACCGGTAGGTCTTGACCCCATAGTCGAAGCTGACCACGCCAGGCCCCATGCCCCACACTTCCATGCCAGGCGCTAGACGTAAAGCCGAACCGCCCCCGACACGAAACTTGCCTAGATGTTGCGCTGCATATTCTTTGTCGAAACCAAGTCCGAAGATCTCTCGCCGGTGTTTCATTTCGGACTTGTCGAGAATGACTCGTTCCATCCCCGCAATGTTCCACGCTGCAGCAACCAAAACAAACAGAGTTCCAACGCCCCAACCAAATAGAAATGGCAGGATGGACCCGATCCCCTCCATTTCGGCGTGTTTGGAAAAATCATCCAACGCGAACGATCCAATCAGAATCCACATGAGCAGAAACATGACCAGGATGATGCGTGTCATTTTGCGAGATCGCACACGTATCTGCACTTCGATCGAGTTCCCAACACGATCTATTTGGATAGCCGACATGAGGTCGGGAGCAACTTTGCCCATTCACCCCCCAATAAAACTCATCTCCACCTTCCGCCCCTTGGCGGTCTCGGCGGTACGAATCTCCGAATACCGGTCCGCCCGCTGCTGCCAGATCGCACCCACCGCCTCGCGCAACATCGCATCATCGGCCCCGCCGCGCACCAGCCGCTTGAGGTCATAGCCTTTCTCGGCGAACAGGCATGTGAACAGTTGCCCGTCCGTCGAGAGCCGCGCTCTGGTGCAGGTTCCACAGAACGCCTGCGTGACGGAGGAAATGACGCCGATCTCGCCGCCGCCGTCCACATAGCGCCAACGCTCCGCTACTTCGCCTTGGTAATTGGCGTCGATCGCCACCAGCGGAAATTCGGCATGAATGCGCCGCACGATTTCGGACGAGGGGATCACGTCGTCCATGCGCCAGCCGTTGGTGGCGCCGACGTCCATGAATTCGATGAAGCGCACGATGTGGCCGCTGCCCTTGAAATGCCGCGCCATGTCGACGATCTGGTGGTCGTTGACGCCGCGCTTGACCACCATGTTGATCTTGATCGGTCCCAGGCCCGCCGCCGCCGCCGCGTCGATCGCTTCGAGGACCCTGCCCACGGGGAAGTCGGCGTCGTTCATGGCCCGGAAGGTCTTGTCGTCGAGAGAATCGAGGCTCACGGTGATGCGTTTGAGGCCGGCATCCTTGAGCGCACGCGCCTTGGCCTTGAGCGCCGAACCGTTGGTGGTCAGTGCGAGGTCGACCGCCGGCAGTGCCGCCGTGAGCAGGGCGATCAGCGTTTCAATTCCCTTGCGCAGCAGTGGCTCGCCGCCGGTCAGGCGGATTTTTTCCACGCCCAGGCCGTGCGCCACGCGCGCCACGCGCACGATCTCCTCGAAGCTGAGCAATTCGCTGTGCGGCAGGAATGCGTAGTTCTCGTCGAACACGTCCTTGGGCATGCAGTAGGTGCAGCGGAAATTGCAGCGGTCGGTGACGGAAATGCGCAGGTCGCGCAGCCGCCGGCCGCGCGTGTCGGCATTGCTGCGTCCGGCTGCTGCGCGCAGCGGCGGAATCGGCAGCGTGGAAAGATTCTGGATCGGGATGATGCGTTCGGACATGGGAGGGAGGATAGCGCAACTCGTACCCGGCGCCGTGTAACATCCGTCCCATGCAACGATTGACATTCTGCCTGTCGGTGGTCATGGAACGCGTCGCCACGCAAAACCGCTGGCAGCGCGAGAAATGGCAGCTTGCCGGGGTCTTGCCGGACGGTGGCGGCGGCCGCAGCGTGCTGGTCGACAGGCCCGGCTTGCTGCAGGTGCGCCATGGCGGGCAGGTCGCCACGGTATACCCGGACGAAGCGGAGGGGTATTTCCTCAATTTGGTCGCGCCCGAACCGCGCGTGTTCGTCCTGTGGCGCATGAACGAGGCTGGCGATGAAGCCGCGCCGCATACGGTCACCCTGTCCTACAACGAAGCGGCGCGCTGGATGGATGCGCAGGAAAACGTCGAAAGCGTGGCCTTGCCGCCGGACATCCACGCCGCGCTGGCCGAGTGGGTCGAGGCCAACTACAAGCCGCCGGAGAAGAAACAGCGCGTGCGGCCGAAGTCGTTCGAGTCCAAGGAAGGCCGCTACAAAGGCGGGCTGACGTGAGCGACGCCAAGGACAGGCCGGAGGGCAGCGAACCTTTGCTGTCGCGCTGGTCTCGACGCAAAATCGAAGCGCGCAAGGGCCTGGCGGGGGAAAACGATGCCGCGCCGACGCCGATGCCAAACCCCAGCGCTGGCGCGGCGTTTGCGGCCAAAACGCCCGGAACGCCTCTACCAGAGCCGGGTTTGCCGCCTGTACCGGACGAAAAACCCACCTTGCCCGCGCTCGATACGCTTGCCCCCGACTCCGACTTCGCGCCCTTCATGGCCCCGGACGTTGCGCCAGCGACGCGCAACGCCGCACTCAGGAAGTTGTTCAGCGACCCGCATTACAACGTCATGGACGGGCTCGACACCTACATCGACGATTACAGCAAGCCGGATCCGATACCCATGGCGATGTTGAAAAGCCTGGTGCAGACGCGGGGCATGTTTGCCGACCATGTCGATGCGCTCGCCAAGGCGACCGACAGCGCGCCTGCCGACAATCCGCCCGAGGCGACAGGGGCCGGGCCCGATGAACCGGCGCCTGTGGCCGCGGCGTCGCCATCGGCGGTCCCGGTCGATCCGCCGGCGCCGCCCGAAGGGCCATTGACCCAGCACAAGTAAAAGGCGCCGGGAGCGCCTTGCGGCTTCCGGCACCGGCAAAGCCGCCCATAATCTGCGCAACATCAAAAAATGGCGTTGGGGCAATTCCCGTCCCGGCGACCGTTTTCATCGCGAGGAGAATCCCGATCGTCGAGTCCGCTGGTTCGAAGCTGATCGATGCGCGTCACGCCGCGTTGGCGGCGCTGTCCGCTCTTGCGCCATTCGAGCCCGTTGCGCGCGTCGACTATGTTTCGCAGGGTCGCTTGCTGGTGGTCGCCGACGATGCCATGCGTGCGCGGCAGGCCGTCGCAGATCTGCGCGCTTCGCTGAGCTGCGCAGTGCTGTGGTGCGGCAGCGGTACGTTGCAAGTGGAATTGGCCGACGTCGTTGCCGGCCAGCTGGTGTCGCTGCGCGGCCACCTGGGCGCGTTCGAACTGGTGTTCCGCTCCGCGCCGGGCGCCGAGCAGGTCGCGCCGTTCGACCTGGTGCTCGACCTGCGCCCGGTGCCGGCCTTCCAGATGGCCGACCGCCCGCAGGGCTACTACCACGCGGCGTTCAACGCCGACTACGCGGTGGCAGTGCAGGAGTTGCCGCAAATGGTCGGCGAGTTTGAAAAGCCCAAGTTCTTCGCCTACAGGGAATCGATCTGCGCGCACAGCCGCTCGAAAAAGGACGGCTGCAATCGCTGCATCGAAGTGTGCTCGACCGGAGCGATCCGCGCCGCGGGCGACCATGTGGAAATCGACGCGCACCTGTGCATGGGTTGCGGCGGATGCGCAACCGTCTGCCCCAGCGGGGCAATGAGCTACCAGTATCCGCGCGTGGCCGACCGCGGCGTGCA
>DASUDU010000275.1:0-8397 GCA_036275435.1 Usitatibacteraceae bacterium
GCCTTGTCCGACTCGAGCGTGACCAGCGACTGCTCTTTCTTGACGGTGTCGCCCGGCTTGACCAGCACTTCGATGACCGGAACGTCCTTGAAATCGCCGATGTCGGGAACCTTGACTTCGATGGTGTTGCTCATGGTTGAACCTCTTGGATTGAAACACCGAGACCACGCGAGGCACGGCGGGATCCTTCAGGCCCCTCGCCGTGCACTGCGTGGTCTGCGTGTCGAAAGCGTGTCAGAGAACCAGCTTGCGGATGTCCGTCATCAGCGCGGCCAGGTGCGAAGTGAATCGCGCCGCCGACGCGCCGTCGATGACCCGGTGGTCGTACGAAAGCGAAAGCGGCAGGGTCAGGCGCGGTTCGAACTCGCGGCCGTTCCAGACCGGCTTCATCGATGAACGCGAGACGCCGAGGATGGCCACCTCCGGCGCGTTGATGATCGGCGTGAACGCGGTGCCGCCGATGCCGCCGAGCGATGAGATCGAGAAACAGCCGCCGGACATCTCTGCCGGGGCCAGCTTGCCCTCGCGTGCCTTCAGCGACAGCTCGCCCATCTCCTTGGCGATTTCCAGGATCGACTTTCTGTCGGCGTTCTTGATCACCGGAACCACCAGGCCATTCGGCGTGTCCGCCGCAAAGCCAATGTTGAAATACTTTTTCAGGATCAGGTTCTCGCCGCCCGGCTCGAGCGAGGCGTTGAATTCCGGAAACTTCCGCAGGGCCGCGACCGAGGCCTTGATCAGGAATGCCAGCATCGTCACCTTGACGCCGGACTTGGCGTTGTCCTCGTTGGTGCGCACGCGGAACGCTTCGACCTCGGTGATGTCGGCCTCGTCGTGCTGCGTGACATGCGGGATGCCGACCCAGTTGCGGTGCAGGTTGGCACCGGAGATCTTCTTGATCCGCGAAAGCGCGCGGGTCTCGGTCTCGCCGAACTTCGAAAAATCGACCGGCGGCATTTCCGGAAAGCTGAATCCTCCGCCTGCGGCTGCCGCGCCGCGCGGCTTGGACAGCTCGGCCTTGACGAAGCCCTGGACGTCCTCGCGCGTGATGCGGCCTTTCGGTGCGCTGCCCTTGACCTTGGACAGGTCGACGCCCAGCTCGCGCGCAAAGGCACGCACCGAAGGGCTCGCGTGCACAAATCCGCCGGGTGAGGCCGGGGCAATCTCGGGCGCTGCCGAACGCGCGATCGGTGCCGGTGCGGCGGCGGCCGGTGCCGGCGCCGGAGCCGGAGCGGGGCTCGCCAGCGGCGGCGCAGATGCCGCGGGACCGGGCTTTGGCGGCGCGCCATCCGCCACCGAGCCGGCCGCTTCGACGATCGCGACGATGGTTCCCTCGCTGATCTTGTCGCCGAGCTTGACGCGCAGTTCCTTGACCACGCCGGCGTGCGACGACGGAACCTCCATGGTCGCCTTGTCGGACTCCAAGGTGACCAGCGAGTCTTCCTTCTTGATCGTGTCGCCCGGCTTGACCAGCAGCTCGATCACCGGCACGTCCTTGAAGTCGCCGATGTCCGGCACCTTTACTTCAACCAGATTTGCCACGCAATTCTCCTCAGACCCGCTGTGAATGTTGCTTCCCGTGTTTTCTGTGCGGAAATCTGCCTTCCATGGCGGTGATTCCCGTCGACCATGCCGGGCAAAGGCCGTGCGAGACCCTTGCCCGATTTCCTACACCGTCCAGGGTGCTGCCTTGCCGGCATCGATTCCGTACTTGCGGATCGCCTCCGTAACGCTTTTCAGCGGCAAGGCCCCCTCGTCGGCCAGCGCCTTGAGGGCGGCGACGACCACGTAATAGCGATCCACCTCAAAGAACTTGCGCAGTTGCTTGCGCGTGTCGGAGCGCCCGAATCCGTCGGTCCCCAGCGTGACAAAACGCCGGTCGACGTAAGGGCGGATCTGGTCGGCAAAGCTTCGCATATAGTCCGTTGCCGCGATCGCCGGTCCCTTGCGGCCCTTGAGCATCTGCGTCACGTGGGGCAGTACCGGCGCGGCCTCCGGGTGGAGAAGGCTGCTGCGTTCGGCAGCCATGCCGTCGCGGCGCAATTCGTTGAAGGACGTGCAACTCCACACATCGGACGCAACCCCCCAGTCGAGTTCGAGCAGTTCGCTGGCCGCGATGACCTCGCGGAAGATCGTCCCGGATCCCATCAGCTGGACGCGCGCCTTCTTGGCGTCCGGTCCCTCGCGGAACAGGTACATGCCCTTGAGGATGCCGGCCTCGGCTCCCTTGGGCATTGCCGGGTGCTGGTAGTTCTCGTTCATCACCGTGATGTAGTAGTAGACGGGTTCCATCTTCTCGTACATCCGCTTCAACCCGTCGTGCAGGATCACGGCCAGCTCATAGCTGAAGGTCGGGTCGTAGGACACGCAGTTGGGAATCGTCGCCGCCAGCAGGTGGCTGTGGCCATCCTCGTGCTGCAGGCCTTCGCCGTTGAGGGTGGTGCGCCCCGAGGTTCCGCCCAGCAGGAAGCCGCGTGCCTGCATGTCGCCCGCTGCCCAAGCCAGGTCGCCGATGCGCTGGAAGCCGAACATCGAATAGAAGATGTAGAACGGAATCATGTGCTGGCCATGGTTGGCGTAGCTGGTTCCGGCTGCCATCCAGGAGCAGAACGCCCCGGCCTCGTTGATCCCTTCCTGAAGGATCTGCCCGGCCTTGTCTTCCTTGTAGAACATCAGTTCGCCGGAGTCGACCGGCTCGTAGAGCTGGCCGACCGAGGAATAGATGCCGAGCTGCCGGAACAGCCCCTCCATGCCGAAGGTGCGTGATTCGTCGGCCACGATCGGGACCAGACGCGGACCAAGTTCCTTGTCCCGGGTCAGCGCCGTGAAGGCGCGCACGAACGCCATCGTCGTGGAAATCTCGCGCTCCTCGGTGCTTTTGAGCAGCGGATCGAACAAGGAAAGGTCCGGCACCTTGAGCGGCGGGATATCGGTCCGTCGCTGCGGCAGCGAACCGCCGAGCTTGGAGCGCGCCGCCTTCAGGTACTTGATTTCCGCGCTGTCCTCGGATGGTCGGTAGAACGGGATCTCGGCGAGCGCCTCGTCGGAAAGCGGTACGTTGAAGCGGTCGCGGAACTGCTTGAGCGACGCCAGGTCCATCTTTTTCTGCTGATGGGTGGCCATCTGCCCCTCGCCTGCCTTGCCCATGCCGTAGCCCTTGACGGTCTTGGCGAGGATCACCGTGGGCTGGCCCTTGTGTTTGACCGCGGCCGAGTACGCAGCAAAGACCTTGTATGGATCCAGGCCGCCGCGATTGAGGCGCCAGATGTCCTCGTCGGTCATCGACGCAACCATCTTTTCGAGTTCCGGGTACTTGCCGAAAAAGTGCTTGCGCACGTAGGCGCCGTCGCGCGCCTTGTAGTTCTGGTACTCGCCGTCGACGGCCTCCATCATGCGCCGCTTGAGCAGGCCATCGCTGTCCTTGGCCAGCAGCGGATCCCAATAGCGGCCCCAGATGACCTTGAGGACATTCCAGCCGGCGCCGCGAAAGTCCGCCTCAAGTTCCTGGATGATCTTGCCGTTGCCGCGCACCGGCCCGTCGAGGCGCTGCAGATTGCAGTTGATGACGAAGATGAGGTTGTCCAGGCCTTCGCGTGCCGCCAGGGAAATCGCGCCCAGCGATTCGGGCTCGTCCATTTCGCCGTCGCCCATGAAGGCCCACACCTTGCGGCCCTCGGTGTTGAGGATGCCGCGGTGGTGCAGATACTTCATGAAGCGTGCCTGGTAGATTGCCTGCAACGGGCCCAGGCCCATGGAAACCGTCGGGAACTGCCAGAAATCGGGCATCAGCCAGGGGTGCGGATAGCTGGTGATGCCCTTGCCGTCGACATCGCGACGGAAGTTTTCCAACTGTTCTTCGCTGATTCGTCCCTCGAGGAAGGCGCGTGAATACACGCCCGGGGAAGAGTGCCCCTGCATGAACACCAGGTCGCCGCCGTGGGTTGCCGAGGGCGCATGCCAGAAGTGGTCGAAGCCGACGTCATACAGGTTTGCGGCCGACTGGTAACTGGCGATGTGACCGCCCAGTTCCGAGCTTTCCTTGTTGGCGCGAAGCACCATGGCGATCGCGTTCCAGCGAATCAGCGATCGTACGCGATGTTCGATTTCCGGATCCCCGGGCATCGGATCCTCCGCGTGAGGCGGAATCGAGTTGATGTAGGCGGTGTTGGCCGAGTAGGGCAGGTGGGCGCCGGAGCGCCGGGCCATGTCCACCAGGCGTTCCAGCAGGTAGTGCGCGCGCTCCGGGCCTTCGGCTTCCAAAACCCCTTCCAAGGCATCGAGCCATTCGCGCGTTTCCTGCGGGTCGACATCGTTTTCCAGGAAGACGGGGCGGTCCATGGTGAAACTCCTTGCGAGTTGGGGTCTGGGGCGGCAGGATGGTATTAGACGGGAAAAACTAGGCGTTGACCAGCATCAATCCACTAGCCGAGTGGGCTGCGGGTTTGCCCGAGACTCAAGGCCACCGAAGGTGCCGGATGGCAGCGGATTGGCGTCGGGCAATCGGGGACGCACCGCAATGCCGAATTCGGATTGGGCGCATGCGCAACACGCAACCGCGTCCGAACCTGTCGCGGCAATTCGCCGAAGGCACCCCATTATCGCGAAAAAGCCGGGGATTTGAGATTTTCTTGTTGAAAAATCAGGCACATTGCGCTATTTTTGGAAGTGTTTCCTAAATATTTCGTTTTGCGATATGATCGTTTCGCTCACGCAGCGGCTGGTTGAAGGCCTGTACGGATGGGTGCGACTGGCACTTGCGGATTGTTTTCGCGCGGCCCATGCTTTCAAGATCAAACGATAGAGGCGGTTGGGAGGAATCGTGGCACTCAGCGATGCGCTGCAAATCGTCAGTGTGACCGACCCGGGAAGGGTTCGCAGTCACAATGAAGACTGTGTCGAATCGCGTCCGGAGATCGGCGTGGTCGTCCTTGCCGACGGGATGGGCGGATACAACGCCGGGGAGGTCGCCAGCGGCATGGCAACCTCCTCGATCGCCTCGGGATTGCAGGCAGCGTGGACACCCGATGTGCTGCGGCGGCTGGATCGGCAAGGTGCCATGGCGCTGTCGCAGAGCATCCTGCAGGAACAGGTCAAGAAGGCCAATCAGGCGATTTACGAGGCCGCAATGAAGGACCCCGCGTGTTCCGGCATGGGAACGACGCTGGTGGCCTGCCTGTATTTCGACAATTTCCTGACCGTCGGTCACATCGGCGATTCGCGCCTGTACCGGATGCGCACCGACGTGCTCGAGCAGGTGACGCGCGACCATTCGCTGCTGCAGGAGCAGATCGATTCCGGACTGATTTCCAAGGAAGATGCGCGCTCCTCGCACAACAAGAACCTGGTCACGCGCGCATTGGGCATCGATCCCGAAGTGGAGGCGGAAATCCACAGCTACGATGTCCAGGAAGGCGACATGTACCTGCTGTGCTCTGATGGCCTCAACGACATGATCGAAGATGAGGAAATCCAGATGACGTTGATTGCGCTGCGCGCCAACCTCGACCTGACGGCACAGCAGCTGGTCCAGTCGGCCAACGATGCCGGCGGTCGCGACAACATTTCGGTCATTCTGGTAAAGGTGAACAAGGGCTTTCCGGCGGAACGTGGCTGGTGGGCGCGCTTCAAGGGCTGGTTTCAATGATGGATGATCCCGGGTTGCGGCAGAACGCCCGCCTCGGGGTACTTGGAATTCGGAAATACTTCTTGGGAATACCGCTATGGCAAAACTGATCTTGAGTGTTGACGGAACCGTGCTGAAGGAGATCACGCTCTCAAAGGAGCGGACCACCGTTGGCCGCAAGCCGCACAACGACATCCAGGTGGACAACCTGGCGGTATCCGGTGAGCATGCCGCGATCATCACCATCCTCAACGACTCGTTCGTCGAAGACCTCAACTCGACCAACGGCACTCTGGTCAACGGCAAGCCGATCAAGAAGCACTTCCTGCAGAACAACGACGTCATCGAGATCGGCAAGCACAAGCTCAAGTATTTCAACGACGCCCCGGCCCAGGCCAGTGCCGGCGACTTTGAAAAAACCATGATCATCCGCAAACCGCCGCCGACCGGTGCGCCTGCCGCGCCCGCCGCGCCAATGGTCAGGCCGGCCGCACCGGCGCCCGCAGCGCCGCCTACCGCCGCACCGGCCGCCGCCGCGCCGGCTGCTCCGGCTACGCCGCCGCCGATTCCCGCGGCGCCAGTCGCGCATGCGCCCGACAGCCCGGCACGTGATGCGGCAATCCAGGTGCTTTCCGGCGCCGCCGCAGGACGGACCCTTGACCTGGTGAAGAACCTCACCACGATCGGCAAGCCGGGCGTGCAGGTTGCCGTAATCACCAAGCGGCCGACCGGCTTCTTCATCACCCATGTCGAGGGGGCTTCATTCCCGACTGTCAATGGCGCGCCGATGGGTGCCCAGGCACAGCAGTTGGCTGACCATGACCTGATCGAGATTGCCGGCGTCAAGATGGAGTTCTTCTACAAACCTTGACTTCGCGTTGGGGGCGACTGGCTGCTACGCCCGGGTTCGCGACGTTGTGCGTTCTGGCACAGCTGGTTTGGCGGCATCTGGCGCATAATCGTCGGACGCCCGGGATGCGAGCCATTGCGCTGGGATCGCAGGTCACGGGCCAGTATCGGCGGATAGCCGGCGAAAGGCGTGCATGAGAATCAGGGTCCTGGGTTGCAGCGGCGGAATCGGTGACGACCTGCGCACCACGTCGATGCTCGTCGACGAGGACATCCTCATCGATGCGGGCACCGGAGTGGGAGACCTGTCGATCGAGCAGCTGGTCAAGATCGACCACATCTTCGTTTCGCATTCACACCTGGACCACGTCACCAGCATCCCGTTTCTGGTGGACACCGTTTGCTGGATGCGCGACCGTCCGATCACCGTTTACAGCACGGCCGAGGTGATCCACACACTCAAGGAGCACATCTTCAATTGGAAGATCTGGCCGGATTTTTCGCAGATCCCGAACGGCGAGCAGATGTGTATGAATTTCCGCGAGATTTCGGTCGGGGAGACGCTTGAGTCGGAGGGGCGCAAGATCACCGCGATCCCGGCGGTGCATACGGTTCCTGCAATCGGCTTCCTGCTCGACAGCGGAAACGCGACGCTCATCTACAGCGGCGACACGACCTACAACGACGCCCTTTGGGAAATCGCCAATCGCGCCAACAACCTCAAGTACCTGATCATCGAGACGGCATTTCCGAACAAGGAACGCGAGATTGCAATCCTTTCCAAGCACCTGTGCCCGAGCATGCTTGCCGAAGAGCTGGCCAAGCTCAACCGGCCTGTGGAAATCATGGTGACGCACCTCAAGCCCGGCGAGATCCACCTGACCATGAGCGAAATCGGCCGCAATGCCGGAAAATGGCGCCCACGGATGCTGGAAAACGGCATGGAACTGACGATTTGAAACCGGTTGTTTGCAAAGAGCCTGGAGACCCCCTATGAGCGCGGTATTGGACCAACGGCCTGCGGGCAAGGACACGGACGTCACTTCGAAGCTGGCTTTTTCGAAGAAGCTCCAGGCGGTCACCAATCGCATCCATTCGACGACGAACATCGACGAAATCATGCTCGATGTCACGCGCGACATTTGCCAGCTGTTCGACGCCGACCGGCTGACCATCTACACGGTGTCCGACGATGCCGGGGCAATCGTTTCGAAGGTCAAGTCCGGCCTGAATTCGTTCAAGGACATCAAGCTGCCGATTTCCGAAAGCTCGATCGCCGGCTGCGCCGCGCTGAACAAGCGCTTCATGAGCATCCGTGACGTGTACGACGATGCCGAGCTCAAGCAGTTCTCGCCGAACCTGACCTTCCTCAAGGCCGTGGACCAGCGCACCGGTTACCGCACCAAGCAGATGATGGTGGCGCCAATCCTCGGCGGCGATGGCGGCGAGCTGCTTGGCGTGATCCAGGTGATCAATCACCTGCCCGGGACGCCGTTTCCGGCGCTGGCCGAAGAAGGGTTGGTGGAGCTTTCCAAGACGCTGGCGATTGCGTTCCGTGTCCGGCAGCAGATTCCCAGCCAGATCAAGTCGAAATTCGAGTACCTGATTGTCGACAACGTGATTTCCGAAGGTGAACTGGAGCTTGCCACGCGAACGGCGCGGCGCAAGAACAAGAACGTCGAGGACATCCTGATCGACGAGTTCCAGGTCAAGCCGCAGGCGCTCGGAACAGCACTGGGCAAGTATTACGGCGTCCCGTACGAACCGTTCAAGCCGGATCGCATCAAGCCGATCGACCTGCTGAAGAACCTCAAGCGCGACTACGTCGAGTCGAGCAAGTGGATCCCGGTCGAGGACATCAAGGAAGGCCTGATCGTCATGACGACCGATCCGGAGCACGTCAAGAGCTCGCGCATCGTCGAAAA
>DASUDU010000276.1:0-2188 GCA_036275435.1 Usitatibacteraceae bacterium
CCAACGCGAAGTGGGGCGGCTGTTCCGGCTGCTTTATCCCGGTGCCCCGCATGCCATCCTCGACCAGGCCTTCGGCGACGTGATCCGCATGTTTCGCGGCGAGCATCCGGGCTACCATGGCTGCGACACCGATTACCACAACCTGCAGCACGTCATGGACGTAACGCTGGCGATGGTGCGCCTGATGGACGGCTATGAGCGTTCGCGGCGCGACACGCCGGCCCTGGGCGTGCGGCTGTTCCAGCTGGGCACGATCGCCGCGCTGTTCCACGACATTGGCTACCTGCGCGCGATCGGCGACACGCACGCGCGCAACGGCGCCGAGTACACGCTTTCGCACGTGTCGCGCGGCGCGAAGTTCCTCAGCACCTACCTTCCGGATATCGGCATGGGCGAATATGCCGAGGCCGGCAGCGAACTGCTGCATTACACCGGATTTGAAAAGCGCGTTGCCGACATCCTCATCCAGGATCCGCTGCTGCGGATGCTGGGCAGCCTGCTGGGGTCGGCAGACATCATCGCGCAGATGGCGGACCGCTGCTACCTGGAAAAGTGCAAGGAGCGGCTTTACCCCGAATTCGTCGCCGGAGGCGTCGCCGTACGCAGCAGCATTGCCGGCCACGAGGTGGTGTTCGAATCCGGGGACGACCTGGTGCGCAAGACCCCGGCGTTCTTCGATTCCGCGGTCAACCGCTTGGAATACGACCTGGGCGGCGCGTACAACTTCGCCGCCACCCACTTCGGCGGCTTCAACCTGTACATGCACGCAGCAACCAAGAACGTGCAGTTTGCCAAGCAGATCAGCGTCAGCCCGACCTACACGCTGCGCCGCACGCTGCCGGAGGCCGCTCCCAAGGCCGGCTAGGCGGGCGTCCCGACCCGCAGGTTTTTTGCGTTGCATCAAGTGAAAAACTAGGCAATCCCCGCCTTGGCCTGTAGCATTGCCGTTCGCTCGGCAGAAGGGCCGCGAACCTCGCGCTCCCCCGGTGCCGCCAATTCCGCGAGGGGGTTTTTTTTGAAGCCGACTGATATTGCCAATCCCGACTATTTCCACAAGGTCGTTGATTGCCAGTGGGCGTGCCCGGCCCACACGCCCGTACCTGAATACATCCGCCTGATCGCTCAAGGCCGCTACAGCGACGCCTACATGATCAACTGGAAGTCCAACGTCTTTCCCGGGGTGCTGGGCCGCACCTGCGACCGTCCCTGCGAGCCGGCCTGCCGGCGCGGGCGTGTCGAGGAAAAGAACGCCGAGAAACCCGAGCCGGTGGCGATCTGCCGCTTGAAGCGCGTCGCGGCCGACAACAAGGACGACATCCGCCACCGCCTGCCGCAGGGGCCGTTCAAGAAAAACGGCAAGCGCATCGCCTGCGTCGGCGCCGGGCCCGCCTCGCTGACCGTGGCGCGCGACCTCGCGCCGCTGGGCTATCACGTCACGGTGTTCGACGGCGACAGCAAGAGCGGCGGCATGATCCGCAGCCAGATCCCGCGCTTCCGCCTGCCCGAGTCGGTCATCGACGAGGAGGTGGGCTACATCCTCGGCCTGGGCGTGGAATTTCGCGCCGGGCAGCGCATCGACAGCCTGAAGTCGCTGCTCGCCGAAGGCTACGACGCGGTGTTTGTCGGTTCCGGCGCGCCGCGCGGCCGCGACCTCGACATCCCGGGCCGCAAGGAGGCAGCGGCCAACATCCACATCGGCATCGACTGGCTGTCCAATGTTTCGTTCGGCCACATCGACAAGATCGGCAGGCGCGTCATCGTCCTGGGCGGCGGCAACACTGCAATGGACTGCTGCCGCTCCTCGCGGCGCATGGGCGGCGAAGACGTCAAGGTGATCGTGCGCTCCGGCTTTGCCGAAATGAAGGCCTCGCCGTGGGAAAAAGAGGACGCGATGCACGAAGGCATTCCGATCCTCAATTTTCATGTGCCGAAGGAATTTACCCACGCCAACGGCAGGCTCACCGGTATGGTGTTCGAAAAGGTCGCGGCGACCAAGGACGACAGGGGCCGCCGCGTGCTCAAGCCGACCGGCGAACCCGACGCCTACTTCGAATGCGACGACGTGCTGATCGCGGTCGGCCAGGAAAACGCTTTCCCGTGGATCGAACGCGACATCGGCATCGCTTTCGACGAGTGGGACATGCCCAAGGTCGACAAGGCGACGATGCAATCGACGCTGCCCAAGGTG
>DASUDU010000277.1:0-2971 GCA_036275435.1 Usitatibacteraceae bacterium
CCCTCGTGCGCGGCATCGATGGTGGCCAGTCGCACGGCCGGCGCCAAGAGTGCCGGTTGGCCATCGAAAAACGGTTTTCCGCGCGAAGTCACTTTGAGGTAGAATGGTAATTCGTTGATTTTCCAGCGAGTCTTGAATCGAATCCCACCGGATCGATCGATGCACGAACGATGCCGCAGACCGGCATCCGGCGTTTCGCCCCATCCCCGGATCATCCGGAACGGCGTCGCGCCAAGCGTTGCAAGGACCGCCAGCGAACATCACCGACCCGGCCGGATCCGCAACGCTCCCGCGCAGTTCTTCAAACCTACTGCCAGTGCCCGTCGCGCCCCGCCCCTGTCGGAAGACGAGCGGTTGTTTTCGCTCACCGCGGCGCCACGGCGCCGACAAGTGGCGATGGTAAACGATTTGCGCGCACCGTCCGCGAAGCGGATTCGGGCAGTTGAGGTGGCGCAAAGAGGAACTTCGTGCACATCGCGTCGGCAACGATGCGCTGCGCCGGCAAAGGCAGAAAGAACGGGGGCGCGCGCTGCACGC
The DNA here is from genome assembly GCA_036275435.1 of Usitatibacteraceae bacterium. Classification (GTDB taxonomy): domain Bacteria; phylum Pseudomonadota; class Gammaproteobacteria; order Burkholderiales; family Usitatibacteraceae; genus UKL13-2. The sequence continues at coordinate 538 of DASUDU010000277.1, forward strand.
ACCCGGCAAAGACGCAGCATGAACCGGAAGCCGATCGACCATCCGTTTGATCCAGCACTTTCGCCCTCGCGGCGGAACCGCGTTCGTCCCGACATCCTCGGGCCCGGCGACTGACTTTCTCCCGCTGCGGTCCCCTGCGGACCCGCGGCGCGTTCCTCCTTGCGCTCCTTGGCCGCACCGGGTAACCGGGCGCGCCTGGAAGCAAAGGAATCCCCATGAAACGCATGCTGTTCAACGCGACGCAACAAGAAGAATTGCGCGTCGCCATTGTTGACGGGCAAAAACTGATCGACCTCGACATCGAGCACGCCGGTCAGGAACAAAAGAAATCCAACATCTACAAGGCGCAGGTCACTCGCGTCGAGCCCTCGCTCGAAGCGGTGTTTGTCGACTACGGCGCCGAGCGCCACGGCTTCCTGCCGTTCAAGGAACTGATCCGCGAATACGTCGTCGGCGAAACCGGCGAGGGCACGCGCGCCAAGATCGCGCAGAACCTCAAGGTCGGCCAGGAACTGCTGGTGCAGGTTGAAAAGGACGAGCGCGGCAACAAGGGCGCGGCGCTGACCACCTACATCTCGCTGGCCGGCCGCTACCTAGTGCTGATGCCCAACAATCCGCGCGGCGGCGGCGTGTCGCGCCGCGTCGAGGGCGAGGACCGCGCCGAACTGCGCGAACTGGTCGACCAGCTGCAGATCCCCGAGGGCATGAGCGTCATCGCCCGGACCGCCGGCATCGGCCGCGGCGTCGAGGAACTGCAGTGGGACCTCAATTACCTGCTGCAACTGTGGGAAGCCATCGAGGGCGCGGCCAAGGACATCAAGGCGCCGGAACTGATCTACCTCGAATCGAGTCTGGTGGTGCGCGCCATCCGCGACCTGTTCCAGCCCGACATCGGCGAGATCCTCATCGACACGCCGGAGATCTTCGAGCAGGCGCAGTCGTTCATGTCGACCGTCATGCCCGGCAACGTCAACAAGGTCAAGCTCTACAAGGACGATGTGCCGTTGTTCTCGCGTTTCCAGATCGAGCACCAGATCGAGACGGCCTACCGGCGCGACGTGACGCTGCCCTCCGGCGGCGCCATCATCATCGACCACACCGAGGCGCTGGTGTCGATTGACGTCAACTCGGCGCGCGCCACCAAGGGCTCCGACATCGAGGAGACCGCGTTTCGCACCAACTGCGAGGCGGCCGACGAGATCGCCCGGCAATTGCGCCTGCGCGACCTGGGCGGCCTGGTGGTCATCGACTTCATCGACATGGAATCGGGCAAGAACCAGCGCGAGGTGGAGAACCGCCTGCGCGACGCCCTGCGCCACGACCGCGCGCGCGTGCAGACCGGCAAGATCTCGCGCTTCGGCCTGATGGAACTTTCCCGCCAGCGATTGCAGCCGGCGCTGTCGGAATCGTCCTACATCCCCTGCCCGCGCTGTCACGGCGTCGGCCACATCCGCGACACCGCCTCCTCGGCGCTGCACATCCTGCGCATCATCCAGGAAGAGGCGATGAAGGAAACCACAGGCGCGGTGCACGCGCAGGTGCCGGTCGACGTGGCGACGTTCCTGCTCAACGAAAAGCGCCAGGACATTCACAAGATCGAGATGCGCTTCAAGGTCAACGTGCTGCTGATCCCGAACATCCACCTCGAGACGCCCAATTACGAAATCGAGCGCCTGCGCACCGATTCGGAAAAGCTCGACCTGATCCAGCCGAGCTACGAGATGGTCAACAGGCCGGTCGAAGACGCTGCGGCGAAAACACCGGCCGAGACCGCGGCCAAGGCCGCGCGCCCCGAGCCACTGGTCAAGGGCATCACCCCGGCGCAACCGGCGCCGATGCTGCCCGACCCGCCTGCGGCGCCCGCCGCTGCAGCCGAAAGCGCCGCCGCGCCGGCGCGCAGCGCAGCGCAAGCCGCCGCACCGGCCAGGCCGGCCCCGGCACCGTCGCTGTGGAAGCGCTTCATGAATTTTTTCTCCTCGGAACCGGCTGCGCAACCGCAGGCCGCGATCGAGCACAGCACCGCGCGGCGCGAAGAACCGAAACGCGAGTCTCGTGAAAACCGCGAGGGCCGCGACGGCCGCGGCGATCGCGGGCGTGGGCGCAATCGCGGCGAACGCGGCGACCAGCGCGGCGAGCGTGGCGCACGCGGCGGCCAGCAGGATCGTGGCGAGCGTGGCGGCCGCGACCGTCCGCCGCAGCAGCGCGCGGAGCGCGGCGAGCAGCGCGGGGAACCGCGCAGCGACAGCCGTCCGGCCGAAGCGCGCGCCGACACCGGCCCCGAGGCCGCAGCGCGCACACCCGAGCAGGCCGCAGCCGCCGCGCAGCGACCGCCGCGCCAGCCCGGACCGCAAAAATCGGCGCTCGAAGGCCGCCATGTGGAAACCGAGGACGGCGAACGCGGCGGACGCCGCCGCCGCCGCGGCGGACGCGGTCG
>DASUDU010000278.1:0-2421 GCA_036275435.1 Usitatibacteraceae bacterium
ACGCGGCTGGATTCCGGAAGCAACTTCGATTCGCCGTTGATGGTGAGCTGGAGCATTGCAAGGACCGTTTCGAGACAAAAAGTCTAGCACGGGCCCTGTCGATTACATGCCCTTGAACAGGTGCAGGTAGGCGCGCGACACCGGCAGCTCGGTGCCGGCATCTCGGAGCTTGACGAACACTTTGCCCATCACATCGCGGCGTGTCGCCGCCACGCGATGGACATTGACGATCACCGAGCGGTGGATTTGCCAGAATTCGTTCGGATCGAGCTGAGCGCAAAGCTCGGAAAGCGGGGTGCGGATGAGAGACTCGCCGTCGCGCGTGTAGACGCTCACATACTTGTCCTGGGCCTGCAGGTACAGCACATCCTCGACCGGAATCTGCCGCACGACCTCGCCATGCGCGGCGCGGATGAAACGCAGGTAGGCGTTCTTTTGCGACGGCAACAGTTGGGTGAGCTGCTTCAGCAGGCCCGCCACGTCGCCCGGTGCCTGCGAGCTGGCCAGCCGCTCCTTCAGGCGCGCGATGGCGCGCTCGAGGCGCTCGTCCGTGACGGGCTTGAGCAGGTAATCGGCGGCCTGGCGGTCGAACGCCTCGACGGCATATTGGTCGTACGCGGTGACGAACACCACATGGGTTCTTTTGTCCAGGCGCGCGGCCACCTCCAGGCCGGTCAGGCCGGGCATGCGGATGTCGAGAAAGGCGATGGCCGGCGCCTCATCGTCCATCAGCTTCATCGCTTCCAGGCCGTTTCTGGCGATGCCCACCACGGACAGCTCCGGCCACAACGCGGCGAGACGCTCGTTGAGGTAAGCGGCGAGGTGTTGTTCATCATCGGCAATAATGGCGGTCGGGTTCATGGCGGCGACTCTTTGCAATGGGATTCGACTGGCAATTGCGCAGCCGGTGCGTCGGGTGTGGGCGCTTGCGGCTGAATCAGCGTTAAAGGCGAGGAAACCAAAAAACAAGCACTGGCGCGGCTTTCAGGCCGATAGTGCCCCAAAACCCTCGCCAGATCTAGGCTTTTTCCCCGCGCGGCAACGAAATCACCACCCGCGTGCCGCACGGGATATTGTCCTCGATGCGCAAGGCTGCACGCCCGTCGTAAATCTTTTCGAGGCGCTCGCGGACGTTGCGCAGGCCGACACCTTGCGAGGTTGCGCCGCTGAAGCCGGCGCCGGTATCCGCGATGACGATTTCGATGCCGGCGGCCGCCTCGCGGGCTACCAGGGACAACGTGCCGCCTTCGATCTTGGGTTCCAGGCCGTGCTTGATGGCATTCTCGACCAAGGGTTGCAGCAGCATCGGTGGTACGGATACGCCGCGCAGCGCATCGGGCAGGTCGCATTCCACCGTCAGGCGATCACCCATGCGGATGCGCAGGATTTCGAGGAAGTTCCTCATCAGTTCGAAATCGGCCTCCAGCGTCGTGGCCGATTCACGCGAGGCGGCCAACGAGGCGCGCAGATACGCGATGAACCGCTCCAGCATGCGCTTCGCGGTTTCGGGCTGCGGGTGGATGAGGCCGGCGACGTTGGCCAGCGTGTTGAACAGGAAGTGCGGCTCGATCTGCGCCTGCAAGGTGCGCAAGTTGGCCAGGGTTGCGGCACGCTCTGCATGCGCCATTCGTTCGCGCTCGGCGGCGATGCGCATTTCGGCGACCATTGATTTCTCACGCCAGAAATAAATCACGCCGATGATGAGCGAGATGATCACGGCGTTGACCATCACGACCAGCATCCAGGACGGGCTGCCCAGCATGCGCACGAGGTCGCGACCCAGGACCGCGCTTGCCAGAAGGATGCCGAGAAACACGCCGGCGGAGGGAACCGCCGTGTAATAGGCCATGATCACGAGCTTGCCGCGCTGGTTGACCCAGCGCTCGGCCCCGCTGCGCGCCATGCAGAAAAACAGCAGGTGAATGGTGTAGCCGATGCAATTGCTGAACAACAGCACTTCGTTGAACATCCGCCACGAGGGCCTGCTGCCGAACATGATGGCGATGCCGGCAAAGGTGAACCCGATCAGGCTGTTCCAGATGAAGGTGTAGACGAGGTCGCGCCCGAGCGATTGCGGCCACCGCCGGAAGACCGGGATGAGTTCCAGCGGATGGAATTTTTCGTTGTTCCTGCGCGCCTCGATTTCGAGCGCGCGGATGGCGGCGGCGTCTTCGGCAGGTGACATGGCGGATCCGGGTTGATGCGCGATGCTAGCGGTTTCTTTCGAGGGGTTCAGGCGGTACGCGCGGACCGCTGTTTCCACCAGCGCCACGCCACAATGGCCAGCGCGGTCAGCGTGCCGGCGACGATCAGTGTCCTGAGTGCCCGGCCGAGCTTGACGATGACGGCGATCGCCAGTCCCATCGCCACCCACTGCACCCACCAGTGGCCGGGACTGGTCATGGCATTGACCAGCGTGCA
>DASUDU010000279.1:0-2585 GCA_036275435.1 Usitatibacteraceae bacterium
GCGAAGCGGGCTTCGCGCGCGGCTCGCGCCTTCCCGGATGCGCGGGGCATCCAGTGGCCGTGCGAGCCGTGTTTCCCTTCACCGTTGCGGGGGCAGTGCCCGGATTGCACGGGCTTCCCGTTTCAACGCTTGCGGTTGTGCCGCAAGCGTCACCAACACGCCGATATTCTATGCCAGACCGAACTTGCGGCCGGCAGGAAATCAGCGCGAAGCGCATTGGAGCCGAAAACTGCGGCCCGACTGTTGATCCTGCTCAGGCTTTGCGGCGATTTTCCGGCCGGCGCGCGCCTTGCCACCGGGCGGCTCAGGCCAGCGCCGGGCGCTGGCGCATCCAGCCCGGCACATCGGCCGGCGGCATCGGCCGCGACACCAGGTAGCCCTGGATCGCATCGCAGCCATGGCCCTTGAGCAGTTCCATCTGCACGCTGTTCTCGACGCCCTCGGCGACCACCTCGATGCCCAAGCTGTGCGCCAAACCGATGATTGCCAGCACGATGGCGACGTCGTCGCTGTCGCCGGGGATGTCGCGCACGAAGGTGCGGTCGATCTTCACGCGGTCGATCGGATACCGCTTCAGGTAGGCCAGCGACGAGTACCCGGTGCCGAAATCATCGACCGACAGCGTCATGCCCAGATCCTTGAGCCGTGCCAGCGTGCGCGTGACGGCGCTGACATCCTCGAGGAACAGGCTCTCGGTCAATTCGATCTCCACCTGCTCGCCGGAAACGCCGTGCTCGCGCAGCCGCGCCGCCAGGTCGTCGACCAGGTCCTTTTGCTTGAACTGCACCGCCGACAGGTTGATCGCCACGCGGGTGGCGACGCCCTCGTCGTTCCAGGCGCGCACCTGGCGGATCGCCTCGTTGATCACCCAGCGGCCGATCGGCACGATCAGGCCGCGGTGCTCCGCAACCGAGATGAACTGGTCCGGCCCGAGCATGCCCAGGTCCGGGTGCTTCCAGCGGATCAGTGCCTCGATCGACTCGATTCTTTGCGTCGCCAGGTTCAGCGCGGGCTGGTAGTGCAGCAGGAATTCGAGCTGGCGGATCGCCTTGCGGATGCCCGACTCCATCGACAGCGCATGAAACGCCGCCTTGTTCAGGCTGGGCATGAAGAACTGGAAATTGCTGCGCCCCTGGTCTTTGGCCAGGTACATCGCCGCGTCGGCGTTGCGCACCAGCGTTTCCGGGGTCTCGCCGTCGCGCGGGAACAGGCTGATGCCGATCGAGGAGGAAACCGACAGCTGCTGGTCCTCGAGGGTGAACGGCTCGCAGATCGACTGCGAAATCTTCTCGGCGATGGCGGCAACGTCTTCCTCGCGCTCCAGGTCGGTGATCACGACGAGGAATTCGTCGCCGCCGAGGCGCCCGATCAGGTCGGCTTCGCGCACGCAGGCCTTGAGCCGGCCGGCGACGCGCTTGAGCAGTTCGTCCCCGGCGTGGTGGCCGAGGGAATCGTTGATCGTTTTGAAGTTGTCCAGATCGACGAACAGCACCGCGACGTACCCGGCCTGGCGCCGTGCCGAGGCGATCACCACCTGCAGGCGGTCGAGCACCATCGCGCGGTTCGGCAGGTGGGTCAGCGTGTCGTGGTGGGCGAGGAACTGGATGCGCGCCTCGGCCTGCTTGCGTTCGCTGATGTCGCGCATCGCGCTCATGCGCATCGGCTTGCCGTTGAACACCACGTTTTTGCCGACGATTTCCGCGGCGAAGCGCGAGCCGTCGGCGCGCAGCAAGGTGGCCTCGTAGGGTTTTTCGAAGCCGGCGCGGATGTTGTTGAGGATCAGCTCCACCGAATCCGGGGCGATGAAGTCGATGATCGAACGGCCGGTCAATTCGCGCTCGGACAGGCGGACCATGCTTGCCGCCGCAAGGTTGCAATCGACGATCACACCCTCGTCGATGAACACGATGCCCTCGGTCGTGGATTCGGAGAACTTGCGCAGCCGCTCCTCGTTGTCGCGCAGTGCCTGCTCGGTGCGCCGGTGGCGCGTGATGTCGTTGATCAGCACGAAGGCGCCGAGCGTGCGCTGCTGCTCATCCAGGTGCGGCACCAGGGTGACCTCGATGACGCCCGCCGCGCCGTTGGGAAACACCAGCGGGCGCTCGTAGCGCGAGGTGCGTCCCTGCATGACCTCGTCGATGTACGGGCGGATCGCGGCGGCGGCCTGGGCGCCGATGATTTCCTCGACCGTCTTGCCGATGATCGAGCGCGTGTCGCAGCTGTAGGTGCGCGCGTAGGCGGCGTTGGCGAACCGGCAGCGCAGGGAGCTGGCTTCGTAATACGAAATCAGCGCCGGGACGTTGTCGGCCAGCAGTCGCAGCACGCTGGGCGATTCGGCCAGTTCCGGCGCATCCGGCGGCGTTTGAGGGGCGGAATGGTCCACTTTGAAATTGTCGCACAGGGGCATTTGGCAGGCAGGGCGGGAAAACCCCACAAAAAAATTGCCAATCAACTTTCAAATTCGCTTGTTAACCATTGACCAAACAGGGATTTTTGGGCTAGATTGTGCGGATGGAGCAAGATCTCAAACGCTTCGAGGACAAGCTCAACCATTTCGTGACGCTGTTTCAGCGGCTGCGCGCGGA
>DASUDU010000280.1:0-2733 GCA_036275435.1 Usitatibacteraceae bacterium
TTCGAGGAGTTGGCGGACACCCGGTTGCGCGCGCCAGCGTTGGCGCCCGTTCCCGCGGCATTGGTCGCCTTGACCGACTCGAAGTCGATGTTCAACGTGCCGTACAGGGTGACCGGATTGGCCGTTTGCGCCATGGCCAACGGTGCGAAGGTCGCGCCTGCGACAGCGAGGGCGATCAATTTCATCTTCATCACATCTCTCCTTTGGTTGAAGTCTTGCGTTCTCATTCTGACCGGCAAACCCGATGTCGCAGTTCAACAACACAGCCGCGTGCGCAAATTGCGAATCCGGTCCCCATGTCGTTTTCCAGCTTTCGCGGGGGCCGCGGAACAAAAATTCCGGGGCCAGTTTGCCAAAATTGCCCCGCTTGCTCAAGCCAAGCCTGCGAAATTCGTCACAGTTTCAATAGCTTGTTGTGTTTTCGCAACATCTGGTTTGCGCTGGATCAAGTATCGGCCATCAGCCCCGCAAGCGCCTTGCCCGGATCCGGCGCGGCCATCAGAGCGCCCCCGACGAGGAAACCGCGTATCCCTCCTTTCCACAACATTTGCAGCGTGGGCGCGTTCTCGATCCCGCTTTCGGTCACCAACAGGCGGTCCGCCGGGAGCAAATGCTGCATTCGCAGCGTAGTTTGCACGTCGGTCTGAAAACGCGTGAGATCGCGGTTGTTGATGCCGATCAGCGGCGTTTTCAACTGCAAGGCGTCCATCAGTTCCGCCTTGTGATGGGACTCGGCGAGCACCGACATGCCCAGGCCCAAAGCCAGCTGTTCCCACGACTGGAAGGTTTCGACCGGTTGCGTTCCCATGATGAACAAAACGGCATCGGCACCCATCGCCCGCGCCTCGAAGATCTGGTACGGGTCCACGAGGAAATCCTTGCGCAGCACCGGCAGGCTGCAGGCCGACCGTGCCTCAGCAAGGTGCAGGGGGTCGCCCTTGAAATACTTGCGGTCGGTCAGTACCGACAGGCAGGTCGCCCCATGCGCCGCGTAACCGCGCGCAAACTCGGCCGGGTCGAAATGGCCACCGAAAGCCGCCCGGAATTCCCCGGCGCTGGGGCTGGCCCGCTTGATCTCGGCAATGATCGCCGGCCGGCCGGCGGCAGCCTGGCGCTGCAGGACCCCGGCAAAATCCCGCGGCGGCGATGCCGCGGCGGCCCGCTCGCGTACGGCCTCAAGCGGCACTGCCTGCCGCGCGGCTTCGACTTCACCACGCTTGGTGGCAAGGATCTGCTGCAGGATGTCCGGCACGGCCATGAACGGACTCAGCCGCTCAACGCCTGGCTGGTTGAGACCAGCGCATCAAGTTTTTTGCGCGCCTCACCCGATTCGATGGCCTCGCGCGCCCTTGCCACCCCTCCCCAGAGGTCGTTGGCCGCGCCCGAAACGTAGATCGCCGCCCCGGCGTTGAGCAGGACGATATCCTTTGCCGGGCCGGGCCGGTTGTCCAAAACCGACAAGATCATCGCTTTCGAGGCCTCCTTGTCGGTCGCCCGGATTGCATCCAGCGGCGCCGTGTCGAGGCCGAATTGCTTCGGCTCGATCTGGAATTCCGTGACAAAGCCGTGCTTGAGCTCGCCCACCAGCGTCGGGCCGCTCAGGGTGATTTCGTCGAGTCCGTCGCTGCCATGGACAACCATGACGTGCCGCGACCCGAGTTCCTTCAGCACGCGCGCCTGGATGCCGACCAGGTCGGAATGAAAGACCCCCATGACTTGGGCGGGTGCGCCGGCCGGGTTGGTCAGCGGGCCCAGGATGTTAAGGATGGTGCGCATGCCCAGTTCCTTGCGCACCGGGGCGGCGTACTTCATCGCCGGGTGGTGGTTGGGCGCGAACATGAAGCCGACTCCGACGCTACGAATGCATTCGGCAACCTGGGCCGGGGCGAGGTTGACGTTGACGCCAAGCGCCTCGAGCACATCTGCGCTGCCCGATTGCGAGGACACCGAGCGGCCGCCGTGCTTGGCCACGCTGGCCCCCGCCGCCGCCGCAACAAACGCGGCGGCCGTGGAAATATTGAAAGTGTGCGCCTTGTCGCCCCCGGTCCCGCAAGTGTCGACCAGATGCGGCGCGTCGGTGGCGTCGACCTTGGTGGAGAACTCGCGCATGACTTGCGCGGCGGCGGCAATTTCCGAAACGGACTCGCTTTTCACATGCAGGCCCATCAGGATCGCCGACAACTGCACCGGCGAGACTTTGCCTTCCATCACCTGCCGGAACAGGTCGACCATCTCATCGAAAAAAATCTCGCGCTTGTCGGAAAGGCGGTTGATCGCCTCCTGGGGGGTAAACATCGTCACACCTTCCTGTTCAGAAAATTTTTCAGCAGCGCGTGGCCATGCTCGGTCATGATCGACTCGGGGTGAAACTGCACACCCTCGACCGGCAGGTCGCGGTGCCGCACGCCCATGATCTCGCCGTCGTCGGTCCACGCGGTGATTTCGAGGCAGTCCGGGCACGTGTCGCGCTGGATGACCAGCGAATGGTAGCGGGTTACCCGATAGGGCGACGGCAGGCCGGCAAACACCCCGGCGCCAGTATGGGTAACCTGCGAGGTCTTGCCGTGCATCAGCGTCTTGGCATGGACGATGCGCCCGCCGAACGCCTGCCCGATGCTCTGGTGGCCCAGGCAGACACCGAGGATCGGCACTTTGCCGGCAAAGGCCTTGATGGTCGGCACGGAAATCCCGGCTTCGGTCGGGGAACACGGACCGGGGGAGATGACGATCCGC
>DASUDU010000281.1:0-4892 GCA_036275435.1 Usitatibacteraceae bacterium
TGCGCTGTTCTCCGGCGCGGGTCCGGCCTTGGGGCGAATCGCCGCGGAGCCAATTGCCGCTAGACTTCGACGATGGACCCAACCATCACATTGCTGGAGGAGCTGACGCTCTCAACATCGCCGGCGATCCACCACGGTTTCCATGATGGCTGGGTGTTGCGGGCCTCAGGCACCGATACGCGCCGCGCCAACAGTTGTACCCCCTTGCACGCATCGACCCTCGCGCTCGAGGGAAAAATCACTTACGTCGAGGGCTGGTACAAGCGCCACGGCCAGCCGGCGATGTTCCGCCTGAACGACGCGTCGGAGCCGCAGCTGGATGCGGCACTGGCGAACCGCGGTTATGTGCGCGAAGTCGAAACACGCGTCCTGGTGCTCGATCTGGACACCGACCTGGTTGAGATTCCGCCACTGCCGCCGGGGGCGAAAATCGTCGAACGCGACGACGCCGACGGTCTTGACGACTGGCACCACCTGAAAAGGAGCGCGGACGGACTGGCCGAACAGGATCGCGTGCGGCAGGCCTTGTGGCGCGGGCCGCAGCTCAATGCATCGCTGAAAACGCTCCATGGGCTCGCCAGTACCGGCATGGTCCGCATCGAATCGGACCATGCGGGGATCTTTTGCATGCGCACCGCCGAAAAGGCACGGCGCAAGGGCCACGCCTCGCGCGTGCTCGGTTATCTGCTGACCTGGGCGCAAGCGCAAGGCGCACGGCGAGCGTTCCTGCAGGTCGATGCCGCCAATGTCGAGGCAATCGCGCTCTATGCGCGCTTCGGGTTCGTGCCGCAATACACCTATTGGCACCGTGTCGCACTGCCGCGACCATGAGCACTACGCCGTTCGCGGATCCGGGCCCGGCCGGGGCCGCCGCGCATGGCATGGCGCAGCTGCAAGCGGGCCGGCGCGAAGAGGCCGAGACCTGGCTGCGCCGCGCGCTGGCGCACAACCCGCAGGACCCCACCGCGCTTCTCGGATTGGGCATCCTCGCGCACCAGGCCGGACGCTTGCAGGAAGCCCTGGCGCTGTTCGATCGCGGCATCGCCGCGGCGCCGCTGCAACCTGCGTTGCACGTCAATCAAGGCGTGAGCCTGGCCGCCTGCGGCGACGACATCGCCGCCATCGCCGCGTTTGAACGCGCGCTCGCGCTCGACCCGGCCTCCAGCGGGGCGGCGATCAACCTGTCCAACGCGCTGGCACGCGGCGGCCGACTCGACGAAGCCGTGGCTGCACTCGAGTCGCTGCTGGCAAACCGGCCGAATGAAGCGCAGGCCTGGAACAACCTCGGAAATCTGTTGAAGGATCGCGGCGAGGCCGAACGCGCCATTGCCGCCTATGACCAGGCGTTGGCGATCAACCCGCTGTTGCAGGTCTGCGCATCCAATCGGCTGGCCGCATTGAAAGTGACGGACCGGTCCGCGCCCGAGATCCTCGCCGCCCACCGGCAATGGTCGGCGTGGTTCGAGGATGTCTGCGCCGAGGCGCCATTGCTGAGCCAGGACTTGGATCCACGACGGCGCCTTCGCGTCGGATTTGTATCGCCCGATTGCCACACCGCGGTCCCCGCATTCCTCGACGCGGTCCTTGCGGCGCTCGATCGCGAGGCCTTCGAGGTGTTCGCGTATTTCAACAACCCGCAGGAGGGTTCACGCCTGGCCCGCATTGGCTTGTCCGACCATTGGCGGGTGATGCGCGGCTTGGACGACGCGACCGTGGCACAGCGGATCCACGCGGACCAGATCGATGTACTCGTCGACATCGCCGGCCACACCGGCCACAACCGGCTTGGTGTCTTCGCCCGGCGCCCGGCGCCGGTGCAACTGACCTGGCTCGACTACCTTTGCACCACCGGCCTGGAAGCGATGGACTTCCGGCTTACCGATGCCATTGCCGATCCACCCGGTGCGGAGGTGTCCCATGCCGAGCATCTGCTGCGATTTCCGCGCAGCCAGTGGTGCTGGGAGCCGGACCCGGCCGCGCCGCCCGTCAGCGCGCTGCCTGCGCTGGCCACGGGCAGCGTGACCTTCGGCTCGTTCAACAACGCGCAGAAACTCACCGACGCGACGCTGGATCTTTGGCGCGGTGTGCTGGCTGCCTTGCCCGAAGCACGCCTGCTGGTCGCCGGGATTGCCGAGGGGCAGTCGCGCACGCGCATCCGCGAGCGCCTGGCAGTTGAAGAAGGGCGCGTCGAATTTGCCGCGCGCTGCGATGTTGCCCGTTATCGCCGGCTGTTCGAGCGCGTCGACATTGCGCTCGATGCCATGCCGTTCTCCGGGGCGACCACCACGCTCGATGCATTGTGGCAGGGCGTTCCGGTCCTGACATTGCCTGGCGAAACCTCGTGCTCGCGTTCCGCGGCGAGCCTGTTGACGCAGGTCGGCGCGGGCGACTGGATCGCGAACGACCATGGCGGTTTCATCGCTGCCGCGGTACGCCTGTCGCGGGACTTGCCGGGTCTGGCCGCGCAGCGCGCGGCGTTGCGCGAACGCGTTGTCGCCGGCGGGGTCACCGATGCCGGTCGCTTTGCCGGCGAGCTCGGCGCGCTGCTGCGGCAAGCCTGGGTGGATTGTTGCGAACGCTTCGCTCCCGGCGCGGAGACGCCGCGCATCGATGCGCATCGCGGCCTGGCCGAGGCGGTCGATCTTCTCGACCGCGGCAGGTTCGGCGCCGCCATGCCCATGTTGCAGCGCGTGGTGCATGCCGAGCCGCAGTGGCAGCTTGCACAGCGCGAGCTGGTACGCGGCGCGCTGGCCTGGGCGCGGCAGCACCCGGAGGTTCGTGCAGCCTGGGCCGATCCGCCGCAAGTAGCGCGACCGAGCGTCTCGGCGATCGTCTGCAGCGTCGATCCGGCACGCCTTGCCGCGGTATCGGCCGCGCTTTCCGCGCAGTTTTCGACCATGCCTTTTGAGTTGGTTGCCATCGGCGACGCGCGATCGCTGAGCGAAGGGTTCAACCGCGGCGCGGCCCGTGCGCACGGCGATGTGCTGGTGTTCTGCCATGACGACATCGCGTTTCCGCATGCCGATTTCGGCCGGCGCGTCTGCGCCCACCTGGAGGCGACGGACCTGGTGGGCGTTGCCGGCGCGTCGCAGCTGGTCAACGGCAATTGGACCCACGCCGGCCCACCGTACCTGCATGGCCAGGTGCTGCACCGCCCGCCTGCGGGGGACGGGATGCTCTACTATGTGGCCGGCCTACATGGTCCATTGCTCACGCCGGTGCTGGCGCTCGATGGCGCATTCGTCGCCTGCCGCCGCGAAGTCTGGGAGCGGACGCCCTACGACGAACGCTGCTTCGACGGCTTTCACCTGTACGACATCGACTTCAGCCTGCGCGCGCAGCGTGCCGGGTTTCGCGTCGGCGTGGCGCAGGACCTGCTGCTGATACACTTCTCGGCAGGGAAATACGACCTGGAATGGCAGCGGTACAACCGCCGCTTCCTCGACAAGTTTCCGGACCTGGGCAACCAACCCGGCCGCCGCCGCCGCTCGCCGATGCAGGTGCGCCTGCAGACGCTCGAACAGGTCGAGCAGCTGCACGCGACGCTGCGGCATTGGCGGTTTGGCGACCTTTCCTCTACAGATTCCTTCCAGTCCCATGAGCGCAAATGACCTGATCGGCGACGCCGAACTGATCCAGCTGGCCAGCGACCTCGGGCACGCGCTCAAGGCGCGCGGCCTGATGCTGGCGACCGCCGAGTCGTGCACGGGCGGGGGCATCGCCGAGGCGGTCACGCGCATACCCGGTTCGTCCTCTTGGTTTGACTGCGCCTTCGTGACCTACAGCTACGAGGCGAAGACGGCGATGCTGGGCGTGCACCGCGACACCCTGGTCGATTTCGGCGCCGTTTCCGAGGAGACGGCACACCAGATGGCCGAGGGCGCAATCACCCGCTCCCGCGCGCAGGCAGCCGTCGCGGTCACGGGCATTGCCGGACCCGAGGGCGGCTTGCCCGACAAGCCGGTCGGAACCGTATGGTTTTCCTGGAAAGTTCCAAAAAAACCAATAATTTCAGAGGTTTGCCATTTTTCCGGGGATCGCGTTGCGGTGCGCCGTCAGACCATCGCGCATGCCTTGCGCGGGTTGCTACATAATCTGAATTGACCGCTTCGGCGGGTTTTTTCGCCGACCCCCCTTGCATTTTGGTTTTGGCTCAGGTACTGTACGAACCTACAGGCTGTATGGGATTACAGCCTTTCGTTCGCCAGTCCCTTCCACGTTGAACAGAGAACCACGGAGCCAGCCATGAACATGATGAAAGAATCCTTTATGGACGAAAACAAATCCAAAGCCCTGCTCGCTGCGCTGACGCAGATCGAGCGCCAGTTCGGCAAGGGTTCGATCATGAAGATGGGCGACAGCAGCGCCATCCCCGACATCATCCCGGTGTCGACCGGGTCGCTGGGCCTGGACATCGCGCTGGGCATCGGCGGCCTGCCGCGCGGCCGCGTGGTGGAGATCTTCGGCCCCGAGTCGTCCGGCAAGACCACGCTGACCCTGCAAGTGATCGCGGAAATGCAAAAAACCGGCGGCACCGCCGCGTTCATCGACGCCGAGCATGCGCTGGATCCGCAATACGCGGCCAAGCTCGGCGTCAACATCAATGACCTCTTGATTTCCCAGCCGGACAACGGCGAGCAGGCCCTGGAGATCGCCGACATGCTGGTGCGTTCCGGTTCGGTCGACATCGTCGTGATCGACTCGGTCGCCGCGCTCACGCCGAAGGCCGAAATCGAGGGCGAGATGGGCGACCAGCTTCCCGGCCTGCAGGCGCGGCTGATGAGCCAGGCGCTCAGGAAGCTCACCGCCAACATCAAGCGCTCGAACACGCTGGTGATTTTCATCAACCAGATCCGCATGAAGATCGGCGTGATGTTCGGCAACCCGGAAAC
>DASUDU010000282.1:0-5666 GCA_036275435.1 Usitatibacteraceae bacterium
TCCACCGAAAGGTGCTCGGGCATTACCAGCACCATGCGGTAGCCCTTGATGGCTGCCGCCATGGCCAGCGCGATGCCGGTATTGCCGCTGGTGGCTTCAATCAGCGTATCGCCGGGCCGGATGGTGCCGCGCGCCTCGGCGCGGACGATCATCGACATCGCCGGGCGATCCTTGACCGAGCCGGCCGGATTGTTGCCTTCGAGCTTGGCCAGGATCGTGGTCGAGGACGGCACGCCGGCGCGACCCGGAATGCGCTGCAGGCGCACCAGCGGCGTGTTGCCGATGGCCGATTCGATGGTGGGGTTCATTGCGGCAGATGCTTTGGGAAACGGTCGATGAAGTCTCGCACGAAACCGCGCAGATAGGCGCCCTTGCGCCAGGCCAACTTGGTGACGCGCTCGGGAAACAGGCGTGAGCCGTCCAGCACCGCCAGGTCGGCGTCGCGCTCCGGGTCGATGGCGGGCGCGGCGATGATACCCACTCCCAACCCGGCGCGCACATAGGTCTTGATCACGTCGGTGTCGATCGCCGTCAGCACCACGTCGATGGCAAGGCCGGCGGCGGCAAAGGTGTCATCGAGCGCGCTTCTGCCGGTGAACGCGGCATCGTAGGTGATGATCGGGTGGCGCGCGATGGCCGGAAGCGTCAGGCGCTTTTCGCGCGCCAGCGCGTGGCCGCGCGGCACGACCACGCAGTGGTGCCAGCGGTACAGCGGCCGTGTTTCCAGTTCGGCGTATCGATCGAGGGTTTCGGTGGCGATGGCCAGGTCGGCGCGCCCGGCCAGCACCATTTCGGCCAGCTCGCGCGGGCTGCCCTGGCGGATGGTCAGGCGCACCTTCGGATGGCGACGCACGAATTCCTGCACCACCCGCGGCAGCAGGTAGCGCGCCTGCATGTGCGTGGCGGCGATCACCAGTTCGCCGCTGTCGCCCCGGCTGAATTCCGCGCCGATGCGCTTCAGGCTGTCCAGGTCGGCGAGGATCCGCTCGACGATCCCCACGGCGGCCTGCCCGGCCGGCGTCAGCGCGGCAAAGCGCTTGCCCTGGCGCACGAACAGTTCCGTGCCGAGTTCGGATTCGAGTTCCTTGAGCTGCCGGGAAACACCCGGCTGCGATGTGTGCAGCGCCTCGGCGGCTGCCGAGACATTGAGCTTGTTTCGCGCGATCTCGCGGACGAGGCGGATTTGCTGGAGGTTCACGGTCTTTATATTACCACTGGTTATATACATGACAATAAAAGTATTTTTCCGAATAACGGTGAGCCGCTACGATGCTTTCCATCCCATTGCCTGTTTCGAGGTTCACGCCATGTTTCGACGCCAATTCCTCTCCCGCACCGCCGCTCTCGTCGTTGCCGCCGCTTTTGTTCCGCTGGCCTCAGCCCAGGCCCTGCCCGAAGTCCGGCTCGACTTTGCGTTCTACTCGCCGACCAGCCTGGTGATCCGCAAGTTCGGCTGGGCGGAACAGGAATTCGCCAAGACCGGCACCAAGGTCAAGTGGGTGCAGTCGGCCGGCAGCAACCGCGCGCTGGAATACCTCGCGGCCAACGCGGTGGATTTCGGCTCGACGGCGGGGCTGGCTGCGGTGCTGTCCAAGGCCAACGGCAATCCGATCCGCACCGTGTACGTGTACTCGCAGCCGGAGTGGACGGCGCTGGTGGTGCCGAAGAACTCGCCGATCAAGGCCATCACCGATTTGAAAGGCAAGAAGATCGCGGCGACCAAGGGCACCGACCCGTTCCTGTTCGCGCTGCGCGCGCTCAACGAAAACGGCTTGCACAAGAATGACGTCGAGCTGGTCCACCTGCAGCATGCCGACGGCCGCGCCGCGCTCGAGCAGGGCCGCGTCGATGCCTGGGCCGGGCTCGATCCGCACATGGCGGCCTCGGAACTGGATTCGGGAACGCGCCTGTTGTACCGCAATGTCAACTTCAATACCTACGGCTTTCTCAACACCACCGAGAAATTCGCCCAGGAACAACCCGAGGCGGTCGAACGCGTGATCCGGCTCTATGAACGGGCCCGCGCCTGGGCCAAGGCCAACCCCGAGGAAGCTGCGAAGATCCTCGCCGAGGAGGCGAAGATTTCGATCGCGGTGGCCAAGCGCCAGCTGGAGCGCACCAGCTTTGAGGAATCGACCCCGGCGACCAAGCATGCGGCAGCCCTGAAGTCGGCCTCGTCGATCCTGCTCGACGAAGGGCTGGTCAAGCCCGGCACCAACGTGGCCAAGGTGGTCGATGACCTGGTCTCGCTGAACAAGGTATTCCGCGCCTACGCACCGGTCGCGGCCAGCCCGGCGCTGCTCGCGGCGCTACGCTGACCATGTCGTCGAGCGCACCGGCCATCCCGGCACTCGCGGCCAAAGTTCCGGCAGCGGGCGAAGCGCCACGCCGCGCGCTGGCGGCGATCGTCCGCGGCGTCAGGGCCGGCGCGCGCGCGGCGGGCCTGGGCTGGCTGCTCCCGGCGGCAGCGCTGATCGTCTGGGAGATCGCATCGCGGCTCGGCTGGATCGCGCCGCACCTGTTGCCGCCGCCTTCGGCCTTGGCGCACACCTTCCGCGACCTGGCCATGAGCGGGGAACTGCTCCGGCACATCGCCGTGAGCGGCGCGCGCGTCGGTTCCGGTTTTGCCGTCGGGGTTGCCCTGGCGCTGGCACTCGGCGCCTGGGTGGCGCGTTCGCCGCTGGTAGCCCGCCTGCTCGATCCGTCGCTGCAGGGCCTGCGCGCCGTGCCGTCGCTGGCTTGGGTGCCGCTGCTGCTGCTGTGGCTGGGCATCGACACGGCGCCGAAGATCACCTTGATCGCCATCGGCACGTTCTTCCCGACTTACCTGGCCACGGTCGGCGGCCTGACCAATGTCGATCGCAAGCTGCTTGAAGTCGGCCGGCAACTGGGCCTGGGGCCGATCGCGCTGGTCACGCGCATTGCGCTGCCGGCGGCGTTGCCGGCGATTTTCACCGGCGTGCGCACCAGCGCGGGTCTGGGCTGGATGTTCCTCGTCGCCGCCGAACTGATCGCCGCGACTTCCGGCCTGGGCTACCTGCTGACCGACGGCCGCGAGACCGGGCGCGCCGACCTCGTGCTTGTGGCGATCCTCACGCTCGCGGTGCTGGGCAAGCTCACCGACTCGGTGCTGGCCGCGATCGAGACACGCTGGCTCGGCTGGCGCGACATCGAAGCCGAACGGGTGGCACCGTGAACCAGACCCTGTCCATCGATGTCCGGCGCAAGTCCATTGCCGGGCGCGACATCCTGACCGACGTGCGCATCGATGCCCGCGCCGGGGAGATCACCGCGGTGCTCGGCGTTTCCGGCTGCGGCAAGAGTACGCTGCTGCGGCTGGTCAACGGCTTGGAGACGGAGTTCGACGGCCGCATCGCGCTCCCGCACCACGAAGGCGCCATCGGCATGGTGTTCCAGGAGCCGCGCCTGCTGCCGTGGCTTTCGGTGCGCGACAACGTCGCCTTCGGCCTCGACGCTGCCGGCCTGCACGCCCGTGCCGATGCGGTGCTCGACGAAGTCGGCCTGGCGCACGCGGCGCAACTGCATCCGAAGCAGCTTTCCGGGGGCATGGCGCAGCGCGTGGCGATCGCCCGCGCGCTGGTGCGCGAACCGGCGGTGCTGCTGATGGACGAGCCGTTTTCAGCGCTCGACGTGCTGACGCGCCGCAAGCTGCACGCGCTGACCCAGGAAATCACCCGCCGCCACAACGCCGCCACACTGTTTGTCACCCACGACCCGGACGAGGCGCTCGACCTTGCGCAACGCGTGGTGGTGCTGGCGCCGCGTCATCCTGCCGGCCCCGCCGGCATCGCGCTCAGCTTTGTGCCAACCCACAATCCTCTGGCGCGCCACCAGCAGCGCCAGGAAATCCTGCGCGCCTTGCAATCGTAGGCACGATCATCAGGGCGGCAATTGCGTATCCTTGTCGCGCCGGAACTGTTCCGGTTCCCCAGTTCAACGTCAAACCCATGAACCTCAACCAAACAGCCCACCACGCGGAAATCCTCAAACAGCTGCAAGCACCGCTCAAGGCGCGCTACCGCGAGGACGCCCGCGCCGCGCAGTGGGTTCTAAAAGCCTCCGGCCGCGTGCGCCAATCGGCGCTGACCTGCGATGTTCCGACGCACGCCGGCAATGCCCCGGCCGGACTGCATCCGGCCGCAGGCGGCGACGGCACGCTGGCCTGTTCGGGCGACATGCTGCTCGAAGCGCTGGCCGGCTGCGCCGGTGTCACCCTTGCCGCCGTCGCGACCGCACTGGGCATCACGCTGCGCGACGCGGCGGTGCGCGCCGAGGGCGACCTGGATTTTCGCGGCACGCTCGGCGTGGACAAGGGCGCGCCGGTGGGTTTTTCCGCGATCCGCTTGCACTTCGACATTGACGCCGACGCACAGCCGGCCGATCTCGAGCGGCTGGTCGCCATGACCGAGCGCTACTGCGTGGTGCTGCAGACACTGGCCAAGGGCGTGCCGGTGACGGCTGCGCTCAACGCACCCCAGACGACCGCGGCCTGAAACCCAAGGACTGGCGCGGGTTTCCGGGCGCTTATGGCCGGAACGCCGCGCTTGCTTTAGTGTTTTCGTTTTGCGTACCAAAGAAAAAGCAACCTTCCAGCGTAGTGGCGAAAGTTGTGCCAAACCAATTTGCGCGTCGTCGTACTTCCCGGTTCCAATCACAAGAATATGGAAGGCGACAGCGTTCGTCCCACCCGCTGGTATCGCCGAAGAAGCCGTCGTTCCGTACCAGAGCCTTATCAATCTCTAGCTGCGCGACTGTCTCGCCAACAATCGCCAAGTGCAAATCAAGTGGCCAAATGTTGACTAACGCGGCGCTCCAATGGGACGCGCCTCAAGCGGTGCGTACTTAAACCATTCGCCAGGGCCCGCCCGCGATCGCGCTTGGTTTACGCGTTTCGGCCGGAAGTCTCGCCTGCCGGACCCACAAACAAAAAGCCCCGCGATCGCTCGCGGGGCTTTCCGGTTGACTTCGGGAGTACCGATTACTTCTTCGGGGCGTCCTTCTTGTCGTCGGCCTTCTTGTCGTCCTTGGCCGGCTTGTCGTCCTTCTTGTCGGCCTTGGCGGCCTTCTTGTCGTCTTTCTTGTCGTCTTTCTTGTCGGCCTTCTTGTCGGCCTTCTTGTCGTCCTTGGCCGGCTTGTCGGCCTTCTTGTCTTCCTTGGCGGGCTTTTCGTCCTTCTTTTCAGCCTTGGCAGCCTTTTTGTCTTCCTTGGCCGGCTTGTCTTCCTTCTTGTCGGCGGCCTTGGCGGGCTTGTCTTCCTTCACTTCCTTCTTGTCGGCCTTCTTGGCGTCGGCGGCGACAGCCTTCTCAGCCTTCTTCTCTTCCTTGGCCGGAGCCTTGGCGTCGGCCTTCTTTTCGTCCTTGGCCGGGGCGGCAGCCTTGGCGTCAGCCTTCTTTTCGTCCTTCGCCGGGGCGGCAGCCTTGGCATCGGACTTCTTTTCTTCGGAGACGGTGGTCTTGCCGCTCAGGGTGACGTCCTTCTCGATCTTCTTCATCGTGCCTTCGCCAATGCCGGGAACCTTGTCGATGTCGGCAAGGGTCTTGAACGGGCCGTTCTTGGTGCGGTAGTCGATGATGGCCTTGGCCTTGGCTTCACCGATGCCGGGCAGCGACTCGAGTTCCTTCTGGGTGGCGGTATTGACGTTCACC
>DASUDU010000283.1:0-2606 GCA_036275435.1 Usitatibacteraceae bacterium
AATTTGCATGCCAGTTGCGCGGATGCATCACATCGCGCCTTGCGGTGCATCCGCGCGGCCGTATCCGCCGCCGCCCGGAGTCTCGAGCACCAGCACATCGCCGATGCCGACCTCGGTCTGGTCGGCGTAGGCGAGTTCCTCAATCGTTCCATCGGCGCGCTCGATCCACGTGCGCCCCAGCCCGCCGGGCCCGCCGCCGGCCATGCCGAAGTTGGCGATGCGCCGATGCCCCGAAAGGATCGCCGCGGTCATTGGCTGCAAAAAGCGGATCCTGCGGACCGCGCCGTTGCCGCCGCACCAGCGGCCGCGACCGCCGCTGCCCTTGCGGATCGCATGCGCCTCGATGCGCACGGGAAATCGCAACTCGAGCACCTCCGGGTCGGTCAGCCGCGAATTGGTCATGTGCACCTGCACCGCATCGGTGCCGTGGTACCCCGGGCCGGCGCCGGAGCCGCCCGACACGGTCTCGTAATACTGGTGCGTCGCATTGCCGAAGGTCAGGTTGTTCATCGTTCCGCTGGACGCGGCCATGATGCCCATGGCGCCGATCAGCGCATCGGTGATGCACTGCGAGGTCTCGACATTGCCCGCCACGGTAGCCGCAGGCGGGTGCGGCCTGAGCATCGAGCCTTCGGGGATGACGAGGGTCAGCGGCTTGAGGCAACCGGCATTGAGCGGGATGTCGCTGTCGACGAGCATGCGAAACACATACAGCACCGCCGCCGTGACCACGGAGGACGGCGCGTTGAAGTTGGAGTCCTGTGCGGCCGAGGTGCCGCTGAAGTCGATGGTCGCGCTCTGCCGGTCCTGGCCGATGGTGACCTTGACTGCAATCACGGCCCCGCTGTCCATTTCGTAGCGGAAGGCGCCATCCTTGAGTGCGCCGATCGCGCGTCGCACGGCCGCTTCGGCATTGTCCTGCACGTGCTGCATGTAGGCCTTGACGGTGCGCTCGCCGAAGTGCGCAACCATCTGACGCAGTTCCTGGACGCCCTTTTCGTTGGCGGCGATCTGGGCGCGCAGGTCCGCGAGGTTCTGTGCCGGGTTGCGCGCCGGGTAGCGCGCGCCGGTCAGGCGCGCAAGCAGCCCGGCATCGTCGGCCCGCCCGGCGCTGACGTAGCGGAAGTTGTCGAGCAGCACGCCCTCTTCCTCCACGGTCTTCGAGAACGGCGGCATGGAACCGGGCGTGATGCCGCCGATGTCGGCGTGGTGACCGCGCGAGGCAACGAAGAAATCCGGCTTCGCAGCGGAATCCTCAAGGAACACCGGCGTGACTACGGTGACATCGGGCAGATGCGTGCCGCCGTTGTAGGGATCGTTGAGCACATACACGTCGCCGCGCTGCATGCGCCCGGCGTTGCGCTGGGCGATGGTGCGCACGCTGTCGCCCATCGATCCCAGGTGCACCGGCATGTGCGGCGCGTTGGCGATGAGGTTCGCCTGGCCGTCGAACAGCGCACAGGAAAAGTCGAGGCGCTCCTTGATGTTCACCGAGCTGGCGGTATTGGCCAGGGCCACGCCCATCTGCTCGGCAATCGACATGAACAGGTTATTGAACACTTCGAGCATGACCGGGTCGGGGCGGCTGTCACCCACCGCCTGGTGCGTCGCGTCGGCGTGACGCTCGAGCAGCAGCGAGCCGTCGCCCAGCACGCGAGCACGCCAGCCCGGCTCCACGACCGTGGTCGATTGCGGGTCGACGACGATGGCCGGTCCGTCCATCACGGCCCCGGGCTCCAGGTCAGCGCGATCGAACAAGGGCACTGTCGCGCGTGCGCCCGCAACGAGCATTTCGACCTGTTCACGCGCGCACGCGCCCGTCGCGCGACCAGCCGCTGTCGGGGCCACGGGCGGCGGCAGCGCACCCACATCGTGCCCGGTTGCCTCGACGCTGACCGCATCGATGACCAGCGGCAGGCCTTCGAGCAGGAAACTGAAGCGCCGCCGGTATGCGGCGGCGAACGCGGCCTGCATCGCCTCGGGCGCGTCCCAGCGCACCGCCAGCGCCGTGTCGGTGCCTCGGTACTTCAGGTGCGCCCGACGCTCGACCGCGATCCGCGATGCATCGATGCCTTGCGCGGCCACGGCAGCGCACGCACGACCGGCCAGCTCGTCGAGCGCGGCAGCAGCGGCCGGCAGGTTCTGCGGCGCCAGTTCCAGTTCCAGCGATTGCTCGAGCAGCGTGCTGAGCGGGGCCTGCCCCATGCCGAAGGCCGACAGCACACCCGCCAGCGGATGGACCAGCACACGCGACATGCCGAGCGTTTCGGCAACCCGGCAGGCATGCTGCCCGCCGGCGCCGCCGAAGCAGTTCAGGACATAGCCGGTCACATCGTGCCCGCGCTCGACGGAAATAAACTTGATCGCGTTGGCCATGTTGTTCACCGCGACCTTGAGGAATCCTTCGGCGACCTGCTCGGGGGTGTGCGCAACGCCGGTCGCTTCCGCGATGCGTGCAGCCAGTCCGGCAAATTTCTCGCGCACCACCGCTACATCGATCGGCTCGCGTCCGGACTCGCCGAACACCGCCGGAAAAGCATTCGCCTGGATGCGCCCGAGCAGCACGTTGCAGTCGGTCACCGTCAGCGGTCCGCCGCGCCGGTAGC
>DASUDU010000284.1:0-12801 GCA_036275435.1 Usitatibacteraceae bacterium
CGAGGACACCACGCGAGCGGTATTCGAGCAATACGGGTATCGGCTGATGCGCACGCCGGTGGTCGAGCCAACTGCGCTGTTCGTGCGCTCGATCGGCGAGGCGACCGACATCGTCGAAAAGGAAATGTACGCGTTTGAGGATTCGATGAATGGGGAGAGGCTGGCGCTGCGTCCGGAGGCGACCGCCGGGCTGGTACGTGCGGCGATCGAACACAACCTGCTCTACGACGGGCCCAAGCGCATCTGGACTTGGGGGCCGATGTTTCGCCATGAACGCCCGCAAAAGGGGCGGTACCGCCAGTTTCACCAGTTTGATGTCGAGGCGCTGGGCTTTGCCGGGCCCGACGTCGACGCCGAGCAAATCCTGATGCTGGACCGCCTGTGGCGGCGGCTTGGATTCCGGGACGTCGTGCTGCACGTCAACTCGATCGGCGATGCCCCGGCCAGGAAATCCCATCGTGACGCGCTGGTTGCCTTTTTCGAGGCCCATTTCGACCAGCTCGACGAGGATGCAAAACGCCGGCTGCACACCAACCCGCTGCGCACGCTGGATACGAAAAATCCGGCGATGCAATCGCTCGTTGAACGCGCGCCCAAGCTGTCTGAGTATCTTGGCGACGCGGAGAAGGCGCATTTCGCCGGCCTGTTGCAGCGTCTGGATGCCGCGGGACTCCGCTATGTGGTCAATGCGCGGCTGGTCCGCGGCTTCGACTACTACAATCGCACGGTCTTTGAGTTCGTTGCCAAGGGGCCGGACTGGGAGCTGACCATTGCCGGCGGCGGACGCTATGACGGTCTTTTTGCCGAATTGGGTGGAAAACCAGCGCCTTCCTGCGGATTCGGCATGGGTGTCGAACGCGTCCTGATGCTTTTGGGCCCGCAGGCCGACATTGCCGTTCCGGACGCCTATGTGGTGTGGGGTGACGGCTTGCAGCTTGCGGCCCAGCAGGCTGCCGAAGGGCTGCGCAACTTCGGGCTGAACGTCATTTGCCATGCTGCACAAGACGGCGGATCCGCCAGCATCAAGGCACAAATGAAAAAAGCCGATGCGAGCCTTGCCCGCTTTGCTATCATTCTCGGCCCGGATGAGGATGCATCCGGCATGGTCAGCGTCAAGCCGCTGCGGTTTTCCGGCGAACAGGCGTTGATGCCGCCGGGTGCCGCCGCGGCGCACCTCCTTGAATCGCGCGGCGCGCTCAAAGCGACCGCTCAGCCTTAGTATCCCCAATCGATTGTTCAAACCGTACGAAAGTCCCAGCAATGGCAGCCTATGATTTGGAAGAACAGGAACGCATCGACGCCCTGAAGGACTGGTGGGAAAAATGGGGAAATTGGGTGATCGCCGGCCTGGTGGTCTTTTTTGGTTCCATCGCGGGCACTCAGGCCTGGAAATCGTGGCAGGCCAAGCAGGGCGAGGAAGCCGAGGTTGTCTTCAAGGGCGTCACCAAAACCGCGCAGGAAGTCGCCGCCAACAAGGAGTACAAGAAGCTGGCGGATGCGGCCGGCGCGATGGCGGAAAAGTTTCCACGATCGTTCCAGGCAACCGAGGCGCAACTGATGGCGGCGAAGGCAGCCTTTGATGCGGGCGACCTAGCGGTCGCCTCCAAACACTTGCAGTGGGTTATCGACAAGGGACAGGAGGCCTTCCGGTCGGTGGCGCGGCTGCGTTTGGCCCAGGTTCTCCTCGACGAGAAGAAGCACGACGAGGCGCTGAAGGTCGTCAACGCAATCAATGAGGAAGGATTTGCCGCATTGGCGGCCGATTTGAAAGGGGATATCCTCGGGGCGCAGGGCAAGGCTGCCGAGGCCCGCGCAGCCTACCAGCTGGCCGTCGAAAAGGCCGGTGAACGCAGCATGAGCAAGGCGCTTTCCCAGGCCAAGCTCGATGCGCTTGGCGGCTCCAAGTCCGTGGAGTCCAAGGACGCCGCGGAAAACAAGGACAAGAAATCGTGATTCCTGCTCGCAGCGGACTGGCCCGCCTTCTGGCATTGTCGTTGGCAGCGGCTTTGCCCGCTTGTTCTTGGTTGCCTTGGGGTGGCGGGCAAAAGTCCACCCTGCCGGCGATCACGACCAACGACCTTTCTGTGGCCTGGTCGGTCAGCGTCGGCAAGAGCGGAGGGAACCTGTTTGTTCCGGCGCCGACCTACCGGGGCTATTACGCTGCGGCCGCAGACGGCAGCGTTTATGAGCTGGCCGACGAAAGCGGGCGGATCGTTTCGCGCTTCGACACGAAAAGCCGCTTGCGCGCAGGCGTCGGTACGGGCGAAAACGTCGTTGTAGTTGCCAATGAAAAAGGCGACGTGCAGGTGCTGGATGGTGGCGGCCGGGAATTGTGGCGCTATGCCGTTGCCGGCGAAGTCATCGCCGCCCCTCTCGTCGTTCAGGGCACCGTTGTCGTGCGTACTGCCGATGGGCGCATGATTGCGTTGAATCGCCTTGACGGCAAGCGCAAATGGGTCTTGCAGCGGCAGACCCCTGCGTTGACGCTGCGCTCCAATGCGACCGGACTGGTGCACCGTGGTGTGCTCTATGCTGGCTATCCGGGTGGCAAGGTCCTGGCTGTGGAAGTCGACACCGGAAAACCGGTTTGGGAGGCCACGCTGTCGCCCCCGCGTGGGGCAACGGAACTTGAGCGCGTCGCCGATATTGCCGGAATACCGGTCATTGACGATACCCGTGTTTGCGCGGCGGTCTACCAGGGACGTACCGGTTGTGTCGAGACTTTGAGCGGCAATGTGCTTTGGTCGCGGGAGATCGGCAGCCCCGGCGGCGTCGCCGTCGACCTGAAGCACCTGTATGTGGCGGATTCGGACGGAACAGTTTTTGCCCTAGACAAGACCAGCGGTTCAACGGTCTGGAAGCAGGACAAGCTGGCACGCCGCGAACCGGGGACGCCCGTTGTCACCAAGGGCCGCGTTCTGGTCGGAGACAACGAAGGGCTGATTCACGCGCTGACGCTGGAGAAGGGTGAATTCAGCGGCCGCGTGGCGACCGACGGGAGCCGCATCATTTCGCTGCAGGTTTCCGGCGATCGGGCCATTGCGCAGACCGAAAAGGGAGGCGTCTTTGCGATCGCGCTTCGCTAGTGGAACGCAATGACTCCCACCATCGTCATTGTCGGCCGTCCGAATGTCGGCAAGTCGATGTTGTTCAACCGCCTGACCAAGACGCGCGATGCGCTGGTTGCTGATCTGCCCGGCCTGACCCGGGACCGCCACTACGGATATGGCCGAGGCGCCAGCAGGCCATACCTGGTGGTCGATACCGGCGGGTTCGAGCCGGTCTCAACCGACGGCATCGTCCGCGAAATGGCATTGCAGACGCTGCAGGCAATCGCCGAGGCGGATGCCATCATCTTCGTCACCGACGGGCGCCAGGGGTTGACGGCACAGGACCGGATGATCGCGGACCGCTTGCGTCGCGACGCAATTTCGCGCGGCGTTCCCGTGACCATCGCGGTGAACAAGGCAGAAGGCATGAACGAGGACGTGGTTGCCAGCGAGTTCCACGAACTTGGGCTTGGCCATCCGGTGGCGATCTCGGCAGCGCACGGCGAAGGCGTACGGCAGTTGGTTGAAGATGTCCTTTCTCCGTTTCCGGCAAAACCAGCCGCGGCCGGGAGCGAGGCAGCCGGTGACGATGACGCGGCGCCGAAGATTGCCGTGGTCGGCCGCCCGAATGTCGGCAAGTCGACGCTGATCAACCGGTTGGTGGGGCAGGACCGACTGATTGCGTTCGACCAGCCCGGAACCACCCGCGACGCCATTCACGTCCCGCTGGAGCGTCGTGGCAAGCGCTACACGTTGATCGACACCGCGGGGATCCGCAAACGGGGCAAGGTGTTTGAGGCGGTCGAAAAATTTTCGGTGGTCAAGACGCTGCAGGCCATCGAGGACGCAAATGTGGTGATCCTCGTTCTGGATGCACGCCAGGAGATTTCCGAGCAGGATGCACATATCGCCGGTTTTGTGCTCGAGGCGGGTCGCGCCGTTGTGGTTGCCATCAACAAGTGGGACAACCTCGACGACTACACCCGCAAACGCATCCAGAGCGAGTTTGAGCGAAAGCTGCATTTCCTCGACTTTGCCGAGTGCCTGCAGATATCGGCCAGGGACGGGATGGGCGTGCCCCCCCTGTTTGGCGCGGTGGATCGCGCCTATGCCGCAGCGATGAGCAAGTTGTCGACGCCGCGTTTGACCCGGGCGCTGATGGCGGCAACCGCCGCGCACCAGCCGCCGATGAGCGGGCTGTCGCGACCGAAGCTGCGGTATGCCCACCAGGGGGGCCACAATCCACCGGTGGTAATCGTCCACGGCAGTGGCGTTGCGAGTATCGATGCGACTTACCGGCGTTACCTGGAAGGCGCGCTTCGCGATGCCTTCAAGCTCAGGGGAACGCCGCTCCGGGTGGACTTCAAGCAAGGCGCAAACCCTTATGCGGACAAGAAATCGAAGCCGCTCAGCCCCGGTCAATTGCAAAAGCGGCGCCGCTCGAAAATCCGCGCCAAGCGCATTTTTGGGTGATTTTCCCGGTCAAAGGACCCTGCAGCCCTTGTTTTTTTGAACATTGAGGCCATTTTGGGGTCGTAGGAACGTGTCTGTACACGGCATGAGGGGGTTGTTGGCTCGCGCGCCGGATTGGTTTAGAGTGGGTATCCAAACAGGAAGAATCGGGTTGTGCGGCGCTTGACCAAAGCCAGGTCAAGGCCGGTCTAGCTTCCAACAACTTGCGGAGAAAAAGAACATGAGTGGCAAAGGGCAAATGTTACAAGACCCGTTCCTGAATACGCTGCGCAAGGAACACGTGCCGGTTTCGATCTACCTGGTCAACGGCATCAAATTGCAGGGCCAGATCGAGTCGTTCGACCAATACGTCGTGCTCTTGAAGAACACGGTGACCCAGATGGTCTACAAGCACGCGATCTCGACAGTCGTGCCCGCGCGCGCGGTGACCATCCCATTTGACCCGCCTGCAGAGGGCTGACCTGGCGCCGCGAAGCAGCAACAGCCGGACCAGCAAGCCGGTTGCGGGGCCGATTGCAGGTAAAGACGTCGATGAAGCCGCAAAATTCGAGCAATAATTCGCGGCAAACCCGTGCGATTCTGGTCGGCATCGACGACGGACATTCCTTGTTCGAAGAGCAACTGGCCGAAGGGGCAGAGCTTACCTCCAGCGCCGGCGCAGCCGTGGTTGCCGTATTGAAAGGCCGCAGGCAGCACCCGGACGCCGCGACCTACGCGGGAAGCGGCAAGATTGAGGAATTGCGGCAGGCCGTGGTCGATTCCACGGCAGACCTGGTCGTCTTCAACCACGCGTTGTCACCGATTCAGGCGCGCAATGTGGAAAAAGCCGTCGGCGCACGCGTGATCGATCGAACAGACCTGATCCTGGACATTTTCGCGCAGCGCGCGCGCAGCGCCGAGGGCAAATTGCAGGTGGAATTGGCGCAGATGGAACACCTGATGACGCGCCTTGTGCGCGGCTGGACCCACCTAGAACGCCAGCGCGGTGGCATCGGCGTCAGGGGAGGTCCTGGCGAAACCCAACTCGAGATTGACCGCCGGCTGGTCGCGTTGCGTATTCGCCGGCTTCGCGAGCGGTTGGCAAAGATCGTGCGGCAGCGCAAAACCCAGCGGAGCCGGCGGCGCCGGGCCGGCGTGTTCAACGTGTCGATCGTCGGGTATACCAACGCCGGCAAGTCGACGCTGTTCAACCGACTGACTCGCGCCGGCACGGTAGTCGCCGACCAGCTGTTTGCCACATTGGACACTACGACGCGCAAGCTCTACATGGATCCGGGCATTCATGTCACGCTGTCGGACACGGTTGGCTTTATACGTGACCTTCCCCATGGCCTGGTTGCCGCATTCCATGCGACGTTGACCGAGGCAGTCGAGGCTGACTTGCTGCTGCATGTCGTGGATGCGTCAAATCCGCTCAAGGCGGAGCAAGCGATGGAGGTCAACAAGGTCCTGGACGAAATCGGCGCCGGGACCATCCGTCAGGTGATCGTCAGCAACAAAATCGACCGCATTGAGACGGACCCGCTCTCAACGTGTTTGCGGTCGGCCGATGGTAGAATTTCCGAAGTTCGCATTGCGGCTGCAGCGGGTCTTGGCCTCGATTTGATCCGTGAGGCCATCCGCGAGGCTGCGCAGTGCGAGGAGCCCTTCGCACCGTCCACGTCGAGCGAGCCCGCGATAGCAACGCTAGTGCCGGAAATCCATGCCGACGGTGAACTTCCGGGGTCTGCAACCCTCCCACACGACCCTGACCTCACGGCTTCGAGGCGGCAGGCCGTGACGCACTGAAACCAACCGGACAACTGCATGCGTTTTCCCGACCGACATCGACTCCTTCACGCTATGGCTTGGCCCATGGCCTTGCTGGCATTGCCTTTCTATCGGCTCATGTGGCGCCGCGCCCGCCGCGACGACGGCCTGTCGTTGTCCAACGATCCGAACTGGGGGAAACGCGGCCAGGACGGCCCGCCGGATCTTGACGAAATCCTGCGCAAGTTCAACCAAAAGCTCGCGGGCATCTTCGGCTCTGGGCCGCCGCCCAAACCCGGCGACGGAGGCGGGACGAACATGTCGCCGAATGCGATCGGGGGTGGCTTCGCGCTCGCCATCGGCATCGCCATTTCGGTATGGCTTGCAACCGGGTTCTACATCGTCGACCAAGGCAAGAAAGGCGTTGAATTGCGCCTCGGAAAGTACACGCAGACCACCGACGCGGGACCGCGCTGGCATTGGCCGTATCCGATCGAGACCGCGGAAGTGGTGGATGTCCTGCAGGTTCGCTCGATTGAGGTCGGTCATCGCAACAGTCAGAAAACCAAGATGCCGGATGAGGCGCTGATGCTGACCGAGGACCAAAATATCGTCGATGTGCAGTTCTCGGTGCAGTTCAACCTGAAGAGCCCGGAGGAGTACATTTTCAACAACAAGGATCCGGACGAGGCGGTACGGCAGGTGGCGGAAACGGCGATGCGGGAAGTCGTCGGCAAGTCGAAAATGGACTTCGTTTTGTACGAGGGGCGGGGTGATATTGCAGCGCGGGTGAAGACGCTCATGCAGCAAATCCTCGATCGCTACAAGACCGGCGTCAACATCACCGGCGTGAACATGCAGAACGCCCAGCCGCCCGAACAGGTACAGGCGAGCTTCAACGATGCCGTGCGCGCCAAGCAGGACAAAGAGCGACTCAAGAACGAAGGCGAGGCCTATGCCAATGACATCGTGCCCAAGGCGAAAGGTCGGGCCTCTGCCATGCTCGAGGAGGCCAACGCGCACAAGCAGCGGGTGATTGCCAGTGCCCAGGGCGATGCCTCGCGCTTTACCCAATTGCTGGCCGAGTACGAAAAAGCGCCGGGCGTGACCCGTGAGCGGCTGTACCTCGACACGATGCAGCAGATCCTGCAGGGCACGAGCAAAGTGATTGTTGACCAGAAAGGCGGCAACAACCTCTTGTATCTTCCGCTTGATAAGCTGATGGCCGCTCCGGCCCCTGCGGTCGAGGCGCCACGTGCCGCACCGCAACCCGAACCCGTCGTGCCGCCGGTTGAGGCGCGCCGCGATCTGCGCAATCGCTAGGGGCAAGAATGAAGCTAACTATTCCGGCAGTTGTTTCCAGCGCCATCGTCATCGTGCTCGTGACGATGTTTTGCGTCTACACCGTGGATCAGCGGCAAGCCGCGATCCGTTTTCGGCTCGGCGAGGTCGTTGGCGTCCAGACGGAGCCTGGCCTTTATTTCAAACTGCCGGCGCCACTGGAGAACGTTCGCCACTACGACACGCGCATCCAGACCATCGATGCCCGCGAGCCCGAGCGCATTCAGACGGTTGAAAAGGCCAATGTGCTGGTCGATGCCTATGTGAAGTACCGCATTGTCGACGTCAAACAATATTATGTTGCCGCGGGCGGCGCGCGGACCAATGCCGAAGTGCGGTTGTTGCAGACGATCAACAATGACTTGCGGGATGAGTTCAGCAGGAGGACCCTCGCCGACGTCGTTTCCGGCGAACGCGACAAGATCATGGAAAACCTGCGCGCCAAGGTTGATACCGATGCCCGTGGCCTGGGCATCGAGGTGATGGACGTCCGCCTCAAGCGCGTCGATTTGGTTCCGGAAATCAGCAATGACGTTTACCGGCGGATGGACTCGGAGCGCAAGCGAGTTGCCAATGAACTGCGTTCCACCGGCTCGGGAGACGCTGAGAAGATTCGCGCCGATGCCGAGCGCCAGCGCGAGATCATTCTGGCCGAGGCATATCGAGACGCACAGAAGATCAAGGGCGAGGGTGATGCGACGGCGACCAAGATCTACGCTGCGGCCTATGGCAGGAATCCGGAGTTTTATGCTTTCTACCGCAGCCTGGAAGCCTATCGCGCCGGATTGAAAAACAAGTCTGATGTCATGGTTCTGGACCCGAGTTCGGAGTTCTTCAAGTACCTGAAGAGTCCGGGCAAGGGCGGCAAGTAGGGAATACCCCTTGGCCGTCCGCCGCCGCAGGCGGCACAAGCGCGTATAATTCGCCAACGGCGCGTTCCAATTCGGAGCGCGCCGTTTTTGTTTGGCTTCCGGCCTTGGCAATTTGCAGGCTTCCGGCGGTCGAATCCAACTCACTCCCATGAAAAATCTCTTGCTGGCTGGTCTGGCGATGATGCTGATCCTGGAAGGCCTGATGCCCCTGCTGGCGCCGCAGGCCTGGCGCGAAACGATGCAAAAAATCCTGCAGTTTCGGGATGGACAACTGCGCTTTGTCGGCCTGGCGTCGGTCACCGGCGGGCTAGTCCTGCTTGTGCTGGTGGCGTGATGCGAACCTGGACCCTCCCGGAGCACATCGAAGATCTGCTCCCCGAACAGGCGAGGCAGCTGGAGAGGCTGCGTCGCATTGCTCTGGACCTGTTTGAGGCCCACGGCTACGAGCTGGTCATGCCGCCGCTTCTGGAGCATGTCGAATCGCTGTTGTCCGGGACAGGGCACGATCTTGACCTTGCAACATTCAAGCTGGTGGACCAGCTTACCGGACGGACGCTCGGTATTCGGGCCGATATGACGCCACAGGTGGCCCGCATCGATGCGCATATCCTGAACCGTCGCGGCATCGCACGGCTGTGTTACGCAGGCAGCGTGCTACATACACGACCGGCGACCTTGGGCAAGAGCCGGCAGCCGTTCCAGATCGGCGCGGAACTCTACGGTCACGCCGGTCTTGAGGCGGACATCGAGATCCAGCAATTGGCCGTGGAGTTGCTGCGTGCGATGGACGTCGGCCGGCTCCACCTGGATATGGGGCATCCGACCGTGTTCCGCGCCTTGATGGACATGATCCAGCCTGCCGGCGACGTGGCGGAAAGAGCGTTTCGGGCGGTGATGACCAAGGATGTTCCGGCCATTCGCGGGATGGAACATGAACTTGGCGCGGTGGCTGCGGCTGTGGCGGCATTGCCGGGCCTTTATGGGGATGTGTCGGTCATCGCGGCTGCGCGAGAGATGCTCCCGCGGCAGTTCCGTATCGTCAGCGCGTTGGATGAACTGGAATCCCTCGCAAGCCAGCTTGTCGCGCAGGAAATTGCAGTCAGCGTCGACCTCGGAGAACTTGGAGGTTTCAATTACGAAAGCGGCATCACTTTTTGCATCTATGCGGCGGGGGCGCCAGCGGCGATTGCCAATGGCGGGCGTTATGACGAGGTTGGACGGGCATTCGGTCGTGCCCGGCCGGCAACTGGATTCAGCCTTGACCTGCGCTCCGTACTGGCGCTGACGTCACCTCCGGCCAGGCGATTCGGGATCCTGGCTCCGCGTTCCACCGATTCTGCACTTGCCGCGGAAATCGCCCGCCTGCGTGCTGCAGGGGAGGTCGTGGTGATCAACCTGCCAGGGCATGACGATCATCTACGGGAGCTGCATTGCGATCGGCAACTTGCCATGTGCGGTGGACGCTGGACCGTCATGCCCATCAACGCTTCGCAATGAAAAGGAATCTTGCATGTCGATGAACGTGGTTGTGATTGGAACCCAGTGGGGCGATGAAGGCAAAGGCAAGGTCGTCGACTGGCTCACGGACGAAGTCGCCGCCGTCGTGCGGTTCCAGGGCGGTCACAATGCCGGGCATACGCTTGTAGTCAATGGCAGGAAGACCATCCTGCGACTGATTCCGTCCGGAATCCTGCATCCGAAAGTGACGTGCTATATCGGCAATGGCGTCGTGCTATCGCCGACGGCGTTGCTGCAGGAGATCGACGAACTCGATGCCGCCGGCGTCGATGTCAAGTCACGGTTGAAGATCTCCGAGG
Source organism: Usitatibacteraceae bacterium (assembly GCA_036275435.1). Taxonomy (GTDB): domain Bacteria; phylum Pseudomonadota; class Gammaproteobacteria; order Burkholderiales; family Usitatibacteraceae; genus UKL13-2. The sequence goes on from DASUDU010000284.1 coordinate 10,303, forward strand.
CGTGTCCGCTGATCCTCCAGCATCACGTTGCGCTAGACCTTGCGCGCGAGGTCGCACGCGGCGCAGACAAGATTGGCACGACCGGGCGCGGCATCGGACCATGTTATGAGGACAAGGTTGCGCGGCGTGCCATCCGCCTGCACGACCTGTATGCACCCGTGCGATTCCGCGAGAAGCTGATTGAAGTCCTCGACTACCACAATTTCGTGCTGGTGCATTACCTGAAGGCAGAACCCGTCACGGTGGATCAGGTCTATGAACCGGCCTTGGCAATGGCCGACCGATTGCGGCCGATGCTAGCAGATGTTTCGCACGACTTGCACCAGTTGATGGCCGCTGGAAAGAATTTGCTGTTTGAAGGTGCACAAGCAGCGATGCTCGATGTGGATCATGGCACTTATCCATTTGTGACGTCGAGCAACTGCCTTGCCGGCCAGGCGTCGGCTGGCGCGGGCGTCGGTCCGAATGCACTCAATTTTGTATTGGGGATCACCAAGGCCTACGCGACGCGTGTGGGATCCGGGCCATTTCCGACTGAACTTACCGACGCGACGGGCGAGCGCCTGCGGCAGCGCGGCAATGAGTTCGGCTCCGTCACGGGGCGGCCGCGGCGATGCGGCTGGTTTGATGCCGCTGCCCTCAAGCGTGCTGCACAGATCAATGGCTTGAGCGGCTTTTGCGTTACCAAGCTGGACGTGCTCGACGGACTCGAAACGCTGCGCATCTGTACCGGATACAAGCTCGATGGCGGCGCGGTCGATGTGCTTCCGTACGGCGCGGACCGGATCGGTCAATGCGTTCCGGTGTTTGAGGAACATCCGGGTTGGCAGGAAAGCACGTTCGGGGTGAAAACCTGGAACGGCTTGCCGAAGAACGCCCAAAGCTACCTCAGGCGCATCGAAACGCTGGTTGGGGCGTCCCTTGCCCTGGTCTCAACGGGGCCGGACCGCGAGCAGACGATCGTGCTGAAACATCCGTTCCATCCATAGGCAACGATCGGCGTATCGCTCTGGAACGCAGCGATGAAGTGCGCTGCGTCCGGACATTGCCTGATGCCGAGCGGCAGGGGGCAACGTGCCCGCACTGGGCATCGGACGATCGATGCGTGCCACACAATATTTGACGCAGATCAATCCAGCAGCGCCTGATGCCGATACGATAGGCTCAGGAGGTTGATGTGTTCGACAAGCCGCTGCATGAAGTCATGGATCGGAATGTGCTACTGACGGCGCCCGTTCGGGCCAGCGTCAGCGACGTTGCCAAACTGATGGAACGGCAGAATGTCGGCGCGGTCGTCATCGTCGACGGGCAGCGACCAATCGGGATCTTTACCGAACGCGATGCCGTTTTTCGCGTCATCGCCAAGGGGCGAGATCCATTGACGACGATCATGAGCGACGTGATGACGCCGGCACCACTGGTTCTCGGGCCGGAATCCTCGTATGGGCATGCCATGGTCTTGATGCAGGAGCATGGGTTCCGCCACGTCCCGGTCGTCACCGATGAACAGGTCATCGGAATGGTGACCTCCCGCAACGCCCTCGATCCGGATCTTGAGGAGTTTGTGGCCGAGGAGCGCCGGCGCGAGCATTGGCGGCACGACGCGCCGGCCGGCCCAGGTCGCTGTTAGCGGGTCAGTAGCGCAACGCGATCTCGGCAAATGCACTCGTTCCGGGCTGCTTGAAGAAATCGAAATACTGCCGATTGGCAAGGTTATCGACTGCCAGGGCCAGCTGGATGTACGGCGTGACGTGCCAGGCTAGCTTGGCGCTGACCGTGGTACGCGCGTCATAGGAACCAAATACGCGCTCGACAACGTTGGCGTTGAGATCGTCGCCGGAGCCATAAATGTGGCTGACGTGACGCGCAACCAGCGAACCAGTCCACGCGCCCTGATTGAACTCGAGGCCGATATTGGCCATGCGGGCCGGGACGTCGGTGAGTTTTTTTCCGACGCTGGCAGGCAAGGCTGCGTTCTCCGTAATCTCGGATCGCGCAAGCATGCTCAAGTTGGCAAAGACGACCAACGGAGTATCGGCAAGGCGCCGACGCGCCTCCAACTCCAATCCCGTGATCTTCGCCCTGCCTGCATTGACCGACTGCGTCAGGGTCGGGTTTTTTCGACTGCGATAAATGAGCCCTGTCAATGATTGCGAAAAGAGCGCGCCGGCAATTGTTGTGCCGCTGCGCCCACGCCATTCCGCGCCAATTTCGGCAGCGCCAATTCGCTCGGCTTTCAAGTCAGGCGCCGGCTCATTGACACTGAACACGCCAGCTACGGTAGTCGGCGAAACGGTCCTCGAATACAAGTCCAGCAAAGTGGGTGGCCGGAAGCCGGTTCCGAGGCTGGCCCGCAGGGTAATTTCCGGATCCGGCCGCGAGACCAACGCAAGTTTTGGCGAAAATCGTTGCTCACTGCGGCTTTGGTAGGTTGTCGTGAATGCCGGGGCGGTCCGCTGGCTGACCTCACCCTCGGTGCGAAAACGATCCAGACGTCCG
>DASUDU010000285.1:0-3864 GCA_036275435.1 Usitatibacteraceae bacterium
GTCAACGGGTCGTCCAGACTGGTGTTTTCGATGGGATTTCTTGTCGGTGACGCGAATAGCAATGGGGTCGTGAATGCGCGTGATCTGTCCGCAACGAAATCGAAGCTGAATCAGCAGATCAACTCGGCAAACTTCTTCTACGACGTAAACCTCGATGGAGTCATTAACTTTTTTGACGTTGTGCCGATCCGTGGCCGGGCTGGAAAGGCAATCCAATAGTCCGGTGCGCGCAGATTTCCGAAACGCTGTTCCCAGCGCTGAGAGTTTTGGCGGAGACATTGTCATCGAGTAGGTGGCGAATTGGGCCCTGCAACTTTGCGGGAAACTAATGGATGTCGTCTTCGACCTCAAGCCCTCTTTTCGGGCTTTGCCGGCTGTGGGCTCATTTATCCTGCTACTTGCAAAGTGGCTCGTATGGCTGTGTATTTGCTCTCAAAGGCCTTGGTTGTGGGCAAAGCTGCTGAGACTGACCAGGTCCGCCAATTCGTCATTCGTCGCACCCACTCGTCATTCGTGCCATCCGGCTTGACGCCCCGGTTCCCCGGGAGAATACTCGGCGCCAACAGGAGGCAGTAATGGACGGCTATCTGATCTGGACGATTCTGGGCATCGTGCTCATCACCATCGAAATGGTGACGGGGACCTTTTACCTGCTGGTGCTGGGCGTAGGCGCCTTTGCCGGAGCGCTGGCGGCGTGGCTCGGCGCGCCTTTCCTGGGCCAGGTGGCCTCGGCCGGCGTGGTGGCCAGCGCCGGCACCTTCTGGGTGTACAAGTGGCACATTTCGCAAAAGCAGTCGGGCACGGCCAGCAATGACCTCGACGCCGGCCAGCCGGTGGTGCTTGCCCACTGGATCAACCAGGCCGACGGCATGATGCGCGTGAAATATCGCGGCACCGAATGGGATGCGCGCATCAAGCCCGGCGACCTCGCCGCGGCGGGCGCGGTGCCCGGCGCGACGCTGTTCATCCTCGGCATGGACGGGCAGACCCTGGTGGTCGCCTCGCAGCGCGCCTGATGCTCCAGCGCCTCATCAACGGCGCCATCGCGGCGGCCATCGCCTGGGTTGTGACGCACTCAAAGTGGGTGTCGCTGTTCGCCTTCGGTGCCGGGGCAGGCCTGTCCGGCAGCAAGTGGGCCTGGCCAAAGGAAATCGCCGAAGGCATCAAGAAGGAATTGGAAAAGCACACCCAGCCCGCCGGCAGCGGCACCATCACCGGCAAACCCGCCATCGCCAAGGCGGCTGGGGAAAAACCGGCCGACGATATGACGCCGCACAACAAGCACGCCAAGGCGCCGCCGAAACCGGTGCCCGCCCGCGATGAGCTGACCGGCGCGCTCAAACATCTCGAATCCATCACCACTGCAGCAGATCTGGTTGTATCGAAACCCAAGGAGGTCACCATGTTCGTCAAAACCATCATCGCCGCGATCCTCGCCATCGCCTCGTATTTCACGTTCCAGAGCACCGGCGCGGCGATCGGCGTGTTCCTCGCCGCGTTCTTTGTCGCGCTGATCATCGAGGGCGTGCGCATCGTGCCGCAGCAGAACGCCTGGGTAGTCGAGCGGCTGGGCAAGTTTCACGCCGCGCTGCAGCCCGGCTTCAATCTGATCGTGCCGTTCATCGACCGCGTCGCCTACCGGCACTCGCTCAAGGAAGTCCCGCTCGACGTTCCCGAGCAGGTGTGTATCACCAAGGACAACACCCAGCTTGCGGTCGACGGCATCATCTACTTTCAGGTGGTCGATCCCCGGCTGGCGAGCTACGGCACCTCCGATTACGAACTGGCGATCTCGCAGCTGGCGCAGACAGCGCTGCGTTCCGAGGTCGGCAAGATGGAACTCGACAAGACGTTCGAATCGCGCGACGAGATCAACCACAAGGTGGTGTCGGTCCTCGACGAAGCCGGCCGCACCTGGGGCATCAAGGTGCTGCGCTATGAGATCAAGAGCCTCACGCCGCCCGAGTCGATCCTGCGCTCGATGCAGGCGCAGATCACCGCCGAACGCGAAAAGCGCGCGCTGATCGCCAAGTCCGAGGGCATCCGGCAAGAAGAAATCAACATCGCCGACGGCCAGCGCCAGGCGGCCATTCTGGCGTCCGAGGGCGAAAAGCAGGCCGCGATCAACAAGGCGCAGGGCGAGGCGACCGCGCTCATCACCGTGGCCGAAGCGACCGCTAATGCGGTGCGCCAGGTGGCGGCGGCATTGAGCGCCGAGGGTGGCGCGCAGGCGGCCAACCTGAAGGTGGCGGAAAAATATGTCGAGCAGTTTGGCAACCTCGCCAAGGCCGGCAACACGCTGATCCTGCCAGCCAATCTGGCCGACGCGGGCGGCTTCGTCGCGGCCGCAATGACCGTGCTCGACAAGGCCAAGCTGGGGCAGGCGCCGAAGTGATCACGCGCATCGTCGCAACAGTCCACTGGCTCGCCGGAGCGCTTGCATCGCGCACCGGCATCACCCTCGGGTGCCTGCTGATGGCGGCGACGTTTTATGCGATCGGTTGGAACAGGGGAGCGGTGGTCGCGCTGGTCATCGGCAGCGCGTTCGAATTGGCCTTCTGGGTGCGGCTCGCGCAACTTTACGGGCCGCCAAGCGTCAGAGCGAAAGAGATACAAACTCGTTGACTGGTGCGGAATTCCGGGCGTTTTCTGCCTGAATCCCGCGCCCATGCTGGAGTTTTGCATTTGAACGCCGCCGCCATCCACAAGTTCTGTCTCAAGCTTCCTGCCGCGACGCATGACGTCAAATGGGGCAACGACAACGTCTATTCGGTCGGCGGCAGGATGTTCGCCGTCTGTTTCAAACGCGATGATGGCCGCGTGCAAGTCTCGTTCAAGGTCGACGACGACTTGTTCCTGCAATACACCGACCGCGAAGGCTTCGTCCCGGCGCCGTATCTCGCGCGCGCCAAGTGGGTGCAGGTCGAAGACGCGCGCAAGGCTTCCGGCAGCGAGTTGCAAGCGCTGCTTGCGCGCTCCCACGAACTGGTGGCGAAAAAACTCACCAAGGCCGCGCAGCGCAAACTGGGATTGATCGCGTAACGACGACGCTTGGCGGCGCTCCTCTCGCAACGCTGTCGTCCCGGACTTGTTCCGGACCCAAGTTGAAGTTCTTCCCTTCTTTGAGTCGGCTCATCCCGAGTCACCGAATTTGGGCCCCAGAATGAATCCGGGGCGACACGGTTGCGGGGCCGATGGCAGTGTTTCCATTTTTTTCAGCATTCGTGATTGCATGACACATTCTTGCGTCGTCCCCGCGCATGCGGGGACCTCTGACTTTGCAACTGTGTTCTTGACCGCGAGGGTGAAGCGAGAGGTCCCCGCCTACGCGGGGACGACTTGGAGATACGCCGTGGAAACGCAAGTCGAGGCCACTAGTCTTTCGGCTCCTCAAGGGGCACCCCGGCGAAAAACGCAAATTCAGTTCTCCTTGGCTCAAATTGGATTCCCGCTTTCGCGGGTTGACAGTGGAGCGACGTCCCGCTTCGAGATGATGAAGCCCGCCCTGGCGACAAGTCCGGGAACGAAGGGCCTCTCAATCCGCGGCCGGCTCCGGCCAAGCCGTAAAATGCCGTCATGAATTCCGAACTGATCTCCGCCTTCGTCCTGCTGTTCCTGGTGCTCGACCCGCTGGGCAACCTGCCGGTGGTCTCGCCGCTGCTGAAATCGATCGACTCGGCGCGTCGCGTCAAGGTGGTGGTGCGCGAGTGTTTCCTGGCTTACCTGATCCTCGTCGCCTTCATGTTCGGCGGCCGCACCTTCCTTGATGTCATGCACCTGACCGAGATCTCGCTGTCGATCGCCGGCGGGGTGATCCTGTTCATGATCGCCATCCGCATGGTGTTTCCCTCCGGCGCGGCGGCG
>DASUDU010000286.1:0-18170 GCA_036275435.1 Usitatibacteraceae bacterium
CTGGCGCTGGCCCGGCTTGAAGGGCGCGGGTCCGGGGCATGAGCGTGATGTTCCGCTGTGGGCACGTCGCAATCGTCGGGCGGCCGAACGTCGGCAAGTCGACGTTGCTCAATCATCTGGTTGGCCAGAAAGTCAGCATCACGTCACGCAAGGCGCAGACCACGCGCCATCGCATTGCCGGGATTCTCACGGAGCCGGATTGCCAATTTGTGTTCCTCGATACCCCCGGATTTCAGCTCGCGCACGGCAACGCGCTGAACCGGCTGCTCAATCGCACGGTGGGGCAGGTTGCAGGCGAGGCCGACGCCGTCCTGTTGTTGGTCGAGGCGGGGCACTTTTCCGCGGAAGACCAGCGCGCGCTCGACCAAGTTCGTGGCGCGCGGCAGTTGGTGCTTGCGGTCACCAAGTGTGATCGCCTCAGGGATCGGGGCGCTCTTCTGGATTTTCTCAAGTCGATGGAGCAGCACCACGGCTTTGCCGCGATCGTCCCGATCAGCGTCAAACAACCGGCGTCGCTGCAGGAACTCAAGCGCGTGCTGCGCGGCATGCTCCCGGAGTCGCCGGCACTGCATGACGCAGAAGCCTTGACCGACCGGTCGGAACGATTTCTTGCCGCCGAGTTCATCCGCGAGAAGGTCTTCCGGCAGGTCGGCGACGAGTTGCCCTATGCGACCAGCGTCGTCATCGAGGAGTTCAAGCTCGACGGCCGGTTGCGGCGCATTCAGGCGACGCTGGTCGTGGAAAAGCCCAGCCAGCGCGCGATCCTGATCGGCGACAAAGGCGAGCGGCTCAAGCGCATCGGTACCGAGGCACGGCAGGACATGGAAAAGGCATTCGGCGGCAAGGTGTTCCTGGAGCTTTGGGTGCGGGTCAAAAAGGGCTGGGCCGACGATGAAGCCCTGATTCGTCAATACGGTTATGAATGACCTGTCGCGGCCGGTGCAAGTTGAGCGGCCAGCCAAGCCCGCTGCGGTGGTTGCCGACCATGCATTTGTGCTGCACTCCATTCCCTGGCGCGAGACCAGTGCCATCGCCGAGGTTTTCGCACGCGAACACGGTCGCGTTGGCGTCGTGGCCAAGGGCGCAAAGCGGCCGCGCAGCGCGACGCGCAGCATCCTGCAACCGTTCCAACCCCTGGCCGTCGAATGGCTGGGCCGGTCGGAAATGAAAACCCTCAAGGGCGCCGAGCAAACCAGGATCCTTCCGCAGCTCAAGGGGCAGGCCCTGATGGGCGCGTTCTACCTCAATGAGCTGCTGATGAAGCTGACCCACCGCGAGGTCCCGCACGAGATGCTGTACGACGCCTATGAAAGCGCGATCTGCGTGCTGGCCGACCTGTCGCGCGTCGCCGGTGGCGTCGCGGAGGTGTCGGCAGTCCTGCGCACCTTCGAAGTCCGCTTGCTGCGCGAACTCGGCTTTGCCCTGCGCCTGACCGAGGAAGTCGATACCCATGCGCCCATCCTCGGTGAACGGCGCTATGTCTACCTGATGGAGCGCGGTCCCGTGGAGGCATCGCGCGTCGGGCAATCGCTGCAGGAGTCCGAACCCGTAGAATTGTCGGGGCGCACGCTGATCAACATGGCCGACGGCGATTACCGCGACGCGCAAACGCTCGTCGAGGCCAAGGCGTTGATGCGCCGCATCATCCACCACTTGCTCGATGGCAGGGAACTGTTCACCCGCCGGCTTGCCCGGGAGCTGAAATGATCGAACTTGGCGTCAACATCGACCACGTGGCGACGCTGCGTCAGGCGCGCCGCACCTATGAGCCGGACCCGGTTTGGGCAGCGGTTGAAGCACACCTGGGCGGGGCGGATGGCATTACCGTGCATTTGCGCGAGGATCGCCGCCACATCCAGGACGCGGACGTGCGACGACTGCGCGAGCTGACGCACATCAAGCTGAATCTGGAAATGGCGGCAACCGAGGAAATGGTGGCGATCGCCTGCGGCCTGCGCCCGGAGATGGCCATGCTGGTTCCGGAGGGGCGCCATGAGGTCACTACAGAAGGCGGGCTCGACATTGTTGCTAAGGAAAAACAACTGAAACCTGCGGTCGCGCGTCTGGTCGACGCGGGAATTGTCGTCAGCGTGTTCATCGATGCGGAGCCAGCCCAGGTCGAGGCGGCTGCGCGCATCGGCGCACGCGTTTGTGAAATCCACACCGGCCCGTATGCCCACGCCTTTTACGAGAAAGGCCGCGACGCGGAATCGCCTGCGGTCGTGGCCGAACTGGAGAAGATTCGCGCGGCGGGACGGCAGATTCGGGATCTGGGCATGCGCTTCAATGCCGGACACGCGCTCAATTACGCCAATGTCAAGCCGGTCGCGGCGATCCCCGGGGTGCGCGAATTGCACATCGGGCACGCCATTGTCAGCCGTGCGCTGTTCTGCGGCCTGCGCGCGGCGGTCGCGGAAATGAAACGGCTGATGGTGGAAAGCCGTCTCGAGACCCGTACCGGGTTGGCCGCGCCATGATCGTCGGCATCGGCGTCGATCTGGCAAACATCAAGCGCATCGAGGATGCGCTGTTTCGATTTGGCGACCGGTTCCTGCACCGGATCCTGTGTGAGGACGAGGTTGCCGAGTACGCTGCAACTGCACAGCCTGCGCGCTTCCTGGCCAAACGCTTTGCCGCCAAGGAAGCGTTCTCCAAGGCCTTGGGAACCGGCATCGGCCAGGACCTGGGCTGGCATGATCTGCGAATTGACCACGACATTCGCGGCAAGCCGCTGATCCTGCCGCGGGGTCCGTTCGCCGGGCGGATGGCGGCGCGTTCGTTGCACGCGCACCTTTCCATCAGCGACGAGGCCGAGCACGCAATTGCCTTTGTGATTCTGGAGTCCTCATGAAGCTAGCCATGCCACTCGGGCCGGTGATGTGCGATGTCACTGGACCTGAGTTGACCACGGAAGATATCCGCCGGCTGTCGCATCCGTTGGTCGGAGGCGTCATTCTGTTTGCGCGCAATTACCAGTCACCCGGCCAGTTGACGGCCCTGACCCGCGGGATTCGCGATATCCGGGAACCCGCACTGCCGATATGCGTCGACCACGAAGGCGGGCGCGTGCAGCGATTTCGCGAGGGCTTCACGGCGATCCCGCCGATGCGCAGCGTCGGCGAGCGCTGGAACCGTTCCCGCAGCGATGGCCTGGACCTTGCACGCGACATCGGGTTTGTGATCGGGCATGAACTGGCCAGCCATGGGGTCGATTTCAGCTTTGCCCCTGTCCTGGACATCGATTGGGGGGAATCCGGCGTGATTGGCCACCGTGCCTTTCACCGTGACCCGAGCGCCGTCGCCATGCTGGGCGGGGCACTGATGCGTGGACTGGCATGTGCCGGGGTCGGCAACGTCGGCAAGCATTTCCCGGGCCACGGCTATGTCCGGGCGGACTCCCATCTGGAAGTTCCACTCGACGAGCGTGAATTCGATGCCATCTGGACGCAGGACCTCGTGCCGTTCCGCGAATTGTCCAACGGCACCATGACCGGCGTCATGCCGGCGCACGTGATTTATCCGCGCGTCGACCCGAATCCGGCCGGGTTTTCCCGCCTGTGGTTGCAGGATGTCTTACGCGGCCGCCTCGGTTTCGATGGCCTGATCTTCAGTGACGACTTGTCGATGGAAGGCGCAGCGGTGGCCGGCAACGTGACGCAACGCGGACTGGCGGCGCTCGACGCCGGCTGTGACGTCATTCTGCTTTGCAATGACCCGTCCAAAGCCGATGAACTGCTGGATGGCCTGGCACGTGCCGGCGTCTCCCCGGATCCCCGGATGGCCCGGCGTCTTGAGCGCATGCGGGCCAATACAGTCGATGCGCAGTTTGCCGCGGCGCTCGCCAACGTCCGCCAGGCCGGTGACGCCTGAGCTGCCGCGCAGCATCACGCTGTTTTGCCGCGTCATCGACAACTACGGCGATGCCGGCGTTTGCTGGCGGCTGTGCCGGCAACTTGCCCGCGAACACGGCATTGCCGCGAACCTAGTGATTGATCGGCTCGATGTACTCAAAAAGCTGGTGCCTGCGATCGACCCGGCGCTGAACCGGCAAGAGTTCGATGGCGTGTCGTTGCTGGCCTGGCGGGAGGAGGGTGTCGAGGATGACGATCCCGAACTGGTCATCGAGGCGTTTGCCTGCACGATTCCCGAGGCTTATCAGCGCGCGATGTCGAAACGGCGGCCGGCCCCATTGTGGATCAATCTGGAATACCTGTCGGCTGAACCGTGGGCAGAAACCCAACATCTGATGGGCTCGGTGCACCCGCAACTCGGCTTGGCCAAGACGTTCTTTTTTCCGGGTTTCAGCGCCCGGTCCGGAGGGCTGATTCGCGAGCGGGGCGTGACGGTTCCGGAGTTTGCTGCAGCGGATCGGCAATTTGGCAGGCCTCTCAAGGTTTTCCTGTTCGCGTACGACCGCGCACCCCGCGAGCCGCTGTTTGCTGCAATGCGCAACCATGGGCGCCAGGTTCGGGTTTGCGAAGTCCTACGGGAGGGGGCGGGCGATGCGACGCAGGCCTGGCGGAATTCGCGGGAGGGCGTATTTACCGAGGCGCCGGGGTTTCAGATTATCGGCCAGGACTTTGTCGCCCAGTCGTCATTCGACGCGGTTCTGGCAGATCAGGACCTGCTGTTCGTGCGCGGCGAAGATTCCCTGGTGCGCGCGATCTGGTCGGGCAAACCGTTTATTTGGCAGTTGTATCCGCAGGCGGGCGACGCGCATCTGCCGAAGCTCGAAGCCTTTCTCGAATGCTATTGCGAGCGCCTTGACCCGGGTGCGGCGGGTGCATTGCGGGGTTTGATGCGTGCCTGGAACCGGACCGGCGAACAGGATTTCCTGCCCTTGTGGCGCGAATTTCTGATCCAGTTCAGCCGGATCGAGCGCCACGCGCACGATTGGGCCCGCCGTCAAGCGCAGCTCCCCGATCTTGCATCTAACTTATTGAGTTTTTTCAGAAAAAACGCTAGAATTTAAGGCTTTGCCGACGTCGCTTCCGTGCGGCCCGGTATCCCTTGATCGTTTGTCTTAGGACCCGCAATGAAAACCGCACAAGATCTTCGCGCCGGCAATGTCGTCATGATCGGCAAGGACCCGATGGTCATTTTGAAAGCCGAGTACAACAAGTCCGGCCGCAACGCCGCCGTGGTGAAACTGAAGCTGAAAAACCTCCTCTCCAATTCCGGCACCGAGTCGGTGTACAAGGCTGATGACAAGTTCGAACTGGTCATGCTCGACAAGAAGGAATGCACCTATTCGTATTTTTCCGACCCGATGTACGTCTTTATGGACCAGGAATACAACCAGTACGAGGTTGAGGCCGAGAACATGGGCGATTCGCTGAACTACCTTGACGACGGCATGCCATGCGAGGTGGTGTTCTACGAGGGCCGGGCAATTTCCGTGGAGATGCCGACCAGCGTGGTCCGCGAAATCGAAACCGAGCCGGCCGTGCGCGGCGATACCTCGGGAAAGGTCCTCAAGCCGGCGCGCATCAAGCCGACCAATCATACGGTATCGGTGCCGCTGTTCTGCGAATCTGGTGACAAGATCGAAATCGACACGCGCACCAATGAGTATCGGCGCCGCGTCTGACCAAAAAGGGGACATCCGGTCGCGAAGGGCGCCGTCGGGTGCCCTTTTTTCATGATGGACGGCAATGGCCTCGAAAACTGCCGGGATTGCCCGCGGCTGGCCGCTTTCCTTGATCAAACGCGCCAAGGACACCGCGATTACCACTGCCGCCCGGTTCTGCCGTTCGGCGTTGCCGCGCCGCGCCTGCTGATCGTCGGGCTGGCGCCGGGCCTGCATGGCGCCAACCGCACCGGCCGGCCGTTTACCGGGGATTACGCCGGTACGCTGCTGTATGAAACGCTTCATGAATACGGCTTTTCGACGCGCGCGCAGTCGGTCTCGGCGCAAGATGGGCTGGCACTGATTGACTGCCGAATCACCAATGCGGTGAAGTGCCTGCCGCCGCAGAACAAGCCGCTTCCCGTTGAGATTCGAACCTGCAACCGCCACCTGGCCGCCGAATTGGCCGCAGTGCGCAGCGCAAAGGCAATCCTCGCGCTCGGTTCCGTCGCGCACACCGCGACGCTGATGGCGCTGGGACTGAAGCCGGCCGCATGCCGGTTCGCCCATGCGGCCGTGCACCGCCTGCCGGACGGCAGAAGCCTGTTCGATAGCTATCATTGCTCTCGCTACAATACCAACACGCGCCGACTGACGGCGGAGATGTTCAGGAACGTCTTTGCCGAGATTCGCCGCACCCTCTACCCCGATCCGCAACGTCGCTGAAGCCGGTTATCCATGGCCTTTGACCCCAAGCCGATACTCCAGCGGCTGCCGAACCTGCCCGGGGTCTACCGCATGAAGGGCGCGGGCGACGAAGTGATCTATATCGGCAAGGCGCGCGACCTGAAAAAACGCGTGTCGTCGTACTTCGCCCGGCAGCAGCCAAGCCCGCGGATCGCGATGATGGTCGGCCAAATCGAGGGCATCGAAACGACGGTCGTGCGCAGCGAGGCCGAGGCACTGATCCTCGAAAACAACCTGATCAAGTCGTTCGCGCCGAAGTACAACGTGGTGTTCCGCGACGACAAGAGCTATGCCTACATCATGATCACCGGCGAGCCGTTCCCGCAGATTCGTTTCCACCGCGGCTCGCACACCCGGCCGCACCGCTACTACGGGCCGTACCCCTCGGCATGGGCAATTCGCGAGACGATCAATCACCTGCAACGGGTATTCCGCCTGCGCACCTGCGAAAACTCGGTGTTTGCCAATCGCTCCCGGCCGTGCCTGCTGCACCAGATCGGCCGATGTTCCGCGCCGTGCGTGGGACTGATCAGCGCCGACGAGTACGCGCGCGACATTGCCAATGCCAGCCTGTTCCTGCAGGGGCGGGAGCATGAGGTTGTCGATGCGATTACCCGCAAGATGGATGAGGCGGCGGCGCGACTTGATTTCGAATCTGCAGCGACCTTTCGCGACCAGATCCGCACTTTGCAGCGCATTGCCGCGTCGCAGTTCGTCGAGACACGCCACACGCGCGACGCCGACGTCATCGCGGCGGTGTCGGTATCCGGCATCTGGTGCGTTAATCTGGTAATGATCCGCGCCGGACGCCACCTCGGCGACAAGAGCTTTTTTCCGGGCAATGCGCGCGACGCCGACGAGTCGCTGGTGATCGGCGCCTTTCTCGACCAGCACTACGCGGGACAGACGCCTCCGGCCCGTGTCATCGTCGATGGCGACTTCGATGCTGAAGGGATCTCCGCGGGCCTGAGCGAGGTCGCGGGCCATGAGGTGCGACTGGTCGCGCGCCCGCAAGGCGAGGCGCGTGTCTGGCACGAGATGGCGGCCAAGAATGCGCGCTTCGCCATCGACCAGCGCCTGGCGGATCGTGCGTCGCAGGAGAAGAAACTGACCGCGATGCAGGATGCGCTGGGCCTCCCCGCCATGCGGCGCGTGGAGTGCTTCGATGTCTCGCACACCATGGGCGAGGCTACCGTGGCCTCGTGTGTCGTGTTCGACCACGGCGCGATGCAAAAAAGCGAATACCGCCGCTTCAACATTGAGGGAATCACGCCCGGGGACGACTACGCGGCGATGCGCGACGCGCTGCTGCGGCGCTACCGGGCACTGGCCGAGCCGCCGGAGCAGGACGCTGCGCCGCGCAGTCGGCCGGATCTGGTTCTGATCGATGGCGGGAAGGGGCAATTGGGCATCGCCGAGAGTGTAATGGGCGAATTGGGACTGACGGACATTGCCTTGGTCGGTGTGGCCAAGGGCGAGGAACGGCGTCCGGGCCTGGAAACGCTGATCAGCGGCTATGCGCGACTCGAAATGCACCTGGAGAAGGACCATCCCGGCTTGCACTTGATCCAGCAAATTCGCGACGAGGCGCACCGATTTGCCATCACCGGGCACCGGGCGCGCCGCTCCAAGGCGCGCAAGACGTCGCGCCTCGACGACATTGCAGGCGTAGGTCCAAAGCGCAAGAAGGCATTGCTGGCCCGCTTCGGCGGCCTTCAAGGCGTGGCCGACGCAAGTGTCGAGGATTTGATGCGCGTCGACGGGGTCAGCCGCGACCTTGCCACCGCCATTCACGCCGCGCTGCATTGAACGTCGGCTAAACTCCGGCTGTGACCTTCAATATTCCCATCGTCCTGACCTGGTTGCGCATTGCGGCGATTCCGCTGTTTGTCGTGGTTCTCTATGTCGATGAGCCCTGGTTGAGCCAGCACCAGGCCAATGTCATTTCGATGTGGATCTTCATTCTCGCTGCGGTCACCGACTGGCTCGATGGATACCTGGCCAGGCGGCTCAACCAGACCTCGGCATTCGGCGCATTCCTCGACCCGGTGGCCGACAAGCTGATGGTTGCCGCCGCGCTGATTGTGCTCGTCGAACTTGCGCGCATCGATGCGATCGTGGCGCTGATCATCATCGGCCGCGAGATCACCATCTCGGCGTTGCGCGAATGGATGGCGCAGCTTGGCCAGGCCAAGAGCGTTGCAGTGTCGATGCTCGGCAAGATCAAGACTGTTTCACAACTGGTGGCGATTCCGTTCCTGCTCTTCGACGGCCTGCTGTTTGGATTGCTCGATTGCCGGCTGGCCGGGCGAATCCTGATCTGGATCGCCGCCATCTTGACGATCTGGTCCATGATGATCTACCTTAAGGCAGCTTTTGTGCCGCCACACGACAAGGGAGGCCCGTGAAGTCAGGTCGTGGCCCTGTTTGGCAGTTGATGGTTGCCGCCTGCGCCTGCGGCGCGTCGCTGGCCTGTGTAGCCGCGCCCGCCGACGAGGTCAAGGCACTGGTCGATCAGGGGCGTCCGGCCGAAGCCTGGCAAGTGGCGCAGCGGAACATGGATCAGGCGGGCAACCTTCGATTTGACTTGTATGCCGGAATCGCCGCAATCCATGCGGGACGGCATTCGGAGGGCGTCCTGATCCTTGAACGCGTGTTGCTCAATGCGCCGGATCACGTTGGTGCACGCGTGGAACTGGCGCGCGGTTACTACCTTCTCAAGGACGACGACCGCGCGCGCGACGAGTTTGAGGCCGTCCTGGCGCTATCGCCTCCGCCAGCGCTTGCCGCCGTGGTTCGCGAGTACCTCGATGCGCTGCGTGATCGCGAGGCGCAACAGCGGGTCACTGCCGGCTTCAGCCTGGAATTCGGCGGCGGGAAGGACAGCAATGTCCAGTCCGGCGTTTCCGACCCCAACCTCACGTTACCGGTGTTTGGCGCCATCACGCTGGCAGATTCGGCCGTTGCTGCCGGTGATCGATATTCCTTGCTCGGCGCGAGCGGGCGGGTGAATGTTCCTTTGCGCGCAGGCTTGGGCCTGTTCCTGCAGGCGGCGGCAGAGTTGAAACAGCACCGCACGCAGGACATCTACGACCTGGGTTCCTTTTCGGCGTTAGCCGGCTTCAATTGGGTCCGTGGCGATCGCGTCTTGCGCTTGAGTGCGGGTCAGACTTCGCAGTCCCTGGACCGCGTGCATTACCGGGATACCTCGTCACTCGGGTTGGATTTTGGTCGACCGCTGTTGGGCAATGGCGTGTTTTCTGCGGGTGTGCAACTGGCCAGCTTCAGCTATACCGGCGCCAATGCCTTGCGCGATGCGCATTACGGTGCACTCCAGGGGGCGTATCGATACAGACTGGAAGGGACGCTGCGTGCGGAACTCGATGTCGGGTTTTCGCTCGCGCGCGAGGATAACCAGAGCGGCACGCACGAGGAATTGTCCCGGGATTTGTCGGGCGGCCGCCTCGGCTTTAATTTGGTTCCGGCGCCAGGCTGGACAGTTGCCGCCTCGCTCAACGGCCTGAAGAGCCGCTATCGCGCGGACGATCCCTTGCTGCAAGTGGCGCGGCGCGACACCTACTGGGTTCTTGACGCGGCGCTGGTGCGTGAACTATCGCCTGAGTGGTCGTTGCGCGGCGAGGTTCAGGTTTCGCGCAACAGCTCCAACATCCCGCTGTACCCGTTCAAGCGGCGTATCGCACAGCTCAAATTGCGATACGACTTCCGGTAGGAGCAGCCATGTCCAAGCGAGTCCTGCTTTGTTGTGCATTCCTTCTGGCCCTGCTGGCCAGGGCCGGGGACGGATTCGGACAAACCGCGGCGGCACGGGTACTTGTTGCCGTCGGCGAGGTTTCGGCAATTCGGGGTTCTCGGGAGGTTCCCTTGGTCAGCGGGGCGGAGGTCTTCGCCGGAGATACCATTCGGACCGGGGAGTTGAGCAATGCCCAACTGGGATTTTCGGACTCGAGTGTTGTTGCGCTGCGCGCGCGCACGCAGTTTCGCATTGACGAATACCAGTTTGATCGCGGCGCAGGATCCGGCAAGTCTGCGTTCAGTCTGGTTCGGGGCGGGCTGCGTACCCTCACCGGCCTGCTCGGAAAGGCAGGAGGCACCAGCTACCGAGTCAATGCCGCTGTGGCAACACTCGGGATTCGCGGCACGCACTACACGCTCCTGCTGTGCCAGCAGGATTGCACCGAGGGCAACGGCAGCCTTGCAGCCGACGGCGCCTATGGCGGGGTCTTTGACGGGGCGGTCGTCCTGTCCAATGCCGCTGGGGAACGCGAGTTCGCAACAGACGAGTACTTTCATGTTCCTGATGCAAACACGCCGCCGCGCCTGCTACCGGGCCGCCCGGGGTTCCTGCGCGACAGGCTTGAAGCGCGCCAACGGCGCGACCAGCGACAGCAGCAGGCGTTGGCTGCGTTGCGCGAGGCCAGGGAGGAGCGCGATGACGATGCGCGCAGCCGTGCCGCATTGATTGCCAAAGCCGAGGCGATTGCCAAGGCCACAGGCGTGGATCCGCGCGTCGTCGCAGCGCAGTTGGCCGGTGTTTCCGCCGTCAGTCCGGCCAATGCCGCTGCCGCAGTCAATGTCACTGCCTTGCGCGACGACAGCGGCAATATCGCCGTTCTCGGCCCGGGACTGGGACTGTCGGTCGGCTTCACCGGATCGGCACCGCGCTCGCTCACCGATGGCGGATCGGGAACCGTCATCGCCTTGTCCTCCGCAGGCACGGTGCTGGAGCGATTCCGTCTGGCAGATGGTGAAGTCAGCGGCAACCGCAATGGCGCCGGCCTCATCGACAGCGGCAACATCACGGGCGACGGCAGCATTCATTGGGGGCGCTGGGGACCCGCGGCCGATGTCACGCTGCTCGGCCAGACCTTGTCCCCTGGCACCGGCGTCCACTTTGTTTTTGGGAATCTCACGCCGCCCGACGTGCTGAACCGGCCCATCGCTACAATTGGTGTCGGTGCCTCTGCGTACGATTATGTAGGCGGCACCAATCCGACCCATGACTCCGGCGCGTCTGGCCAGTTCCTTGGCGGAATCTTCAATGTCGATTTCCTGGCGCGCACGATCAGCGGCGGTGTCAGCTACCGCATCGGCCAGGTGACGTTTACGTTGCCGGTTCCGACAGGCACTGCGCTTCAAGCGAGGCCAGGGGTTGTGGGGTTTCTGGTCACGCCGAGAAACGGCGGCTCCTGGTCCTGCGCCTGCAACAACACCTCTGGCACACTGGACAGCTACGCGGTCAGCGGACTGTTCATGGGAAGCCGTGCCCAGGGGCTAGGTGTGACGTTCGCGACGTTGGACCAGATTACCGGCAAGACCGCGGGCGCTGCCGTGTTTCGTTGCCGGACTTGCAAGCCCTGAAGAACCTGCTCAACGGGCCCGGCGTGCGATCGCTTCGAACTCCTCTCGAGGAACCGGCCGGCTGAACAGGTAGCCCTGGTAGGCGTCGCAACCGAGTGCGCGCAATGCACTCAGCTGATCTTCGCTTTCGACGCCCTCGGCAACCACGCGGATTTCCAGGGCGCGGGCCAAGGCAATCACCGCCGCAACGATCGCAGCACCACCGCGTTCGCGTTCCATGTCGGCAACGAAGGTCCGGTCAATCTTCAAGGTGTCGATCGGAAACCGCTTGAGGTGCGAAAGGCTGGAATACCCGGTTCCGAAGTCGTCGATGGCGACGCGGATGCCATGTTCGCGGAGCGCGGACAGCGTCTTTCCAACGCCTTCGGGGTCGCGCAGCATGCCGGTTTCGGTGATCTCCAGTTCCAGGTTTTTCGGATTGCAGCCCTCGCGCTCGATGAGCGCCATCACCCGCCGCGCAAGTTGGGTGGCCTGGAATTGTCCGGCGGAAAGATTTACCGCCAGGTGCAGGTGGCCAAGCCCCGATTCCTGCCACTGGCTCAGCTGCCGGCAAGATGCGTTGAGCACCCAGTCGCCAATTTCGTGAATGAGCCCCGTTTCCTCCGCCAGGGGCATGAACTCGGCTGGACCGACCATGCCGCGTGTCGGGTGATGCCAGCGCAGCAGCGCCTCAGCACCGGTAACGACACCGTCCGCAAGCGAGACCTTTGGCTGGAAATACAGTTCAAGTTCGTTGCGCACGACCGCTGAGCGCAGCGCGCTTTCCATCAATCGCATGGCCGAGCCGCGCGCGGCAAGGTCGGCGGAGAACAGCTCGAACGCGTTCTTGCCCAATTCCTTGGCCCGATACATGGCCATGTCGGCGTTCTTCATCAGGCTGTCGACATCCTCGGCATCGTCCGGAAAAAGGCTGATCCCGATCGAGGCCGATACATGAATATCGTGCCCTTTGATGCGTGTCGGCAGGCGGATCTCGTCAAGCAGCTTTGCCGCGACCACGCGCGGGGACTCCAGATCGGTGACTTCCTCGAGGACGATCATGAATTCGTCGCCGGACAGACGCACCAGCAGGTCGACGTCGCGAACCATGCGCCCGAGCCGCGCCGACATCTCGCACAGCAGCTCGTCGCCGATGCGGTGGCCGAGCGTGTCGTTGACTTCCTTGAAACGGTCGAGATCAATAAACAGCGCAGCGACCCGGTGCCCGGTGCGCCGGGCACGGGAGATGGCCAGCCGCAGGCGATCCTGCAGCATGGTGCGGTTCGGCAGGCCGGTCAGGCTGTCGTGCGTTGCCTGGTGCACCAGGCGCTCCTCGGCCAGCACCCGGGTCGTGACATCCTGGGCAAGCGACAGCACCGAAACGATCCGCCCGTCCTCGTCCCGCAGGCTAGAGTGATACCACTCGCACCAGATGATGCGGCCGTCCTTTCGGTAGTTCCGGTGCAGGCTTGACGTGCGCGGTTCATGATGCAGCACCATGCGATTGAACACGGCCTCGGCCTGCTCGCGGTCGCCTTCGACCACGAATTTCCATTGAGCGCGGGGCAAATCCCGAACTTCGGCCTCGTTCCAGCCAAAAATGCGCTCGGCCTGTGGCGACCACCGCAGCACGCGAAACTCGGCGTCCCACTCGATGACCGCCAGGGGCGTGTTTTCGAAATGGGATGTCAGCAGCCAGTTGGCGCGGCGCAGGTTGATTTCGGTGCGCTTGAGGTCATCGATATCCGTTCCGGCGATGTACAGGCCGATGACCCGGCCATCGCCGTCCGTTCTTGGGGTATAGCGGGTCAGCATCCAGCGCATGGTTTTGGGGTCGGTGCCGATCTGCCGCTCGACGGTGAACGTCTCTCCGGCCAATGCGCGATCCCAGTGGACCTTTGCATCCAGGTAACGCCGTTCGCCAAATACCTCCTTCAGGTCGCGGCCGACCAGTTGTTCACGCGGCAGGCCGAACATTTCCTCGACGCGCCGATTGATCAGTCGGTAACGCAGGCTGGCATCCAGGTACACCATCGGGTGTGGCAGGCTGTCCATCGCCACGCGCAGCTCGTTTTCGCGCTCGGCGATTTCGTCGCGCGCCACCTGCAAGTCGGTCACGTCGATGCCCATCGCGTAGACGCCTTGCACCCGCTGCGTAGCATCAATGTCGGGTACCAGCACGAACTTCATGCCGCGGCGGCCGGCATCGGCATGCGTGACTTCGCGCTCGAAGGCCTGAGGCTCGCCTGCCAGCGCGCGCCGATAATGTTCGATCACCGTCTCGGCTGCGGGAAGGGGCGCGAGGATCTCCTGATAACTTCGTCCGATGACCTCGTGGCGGGAAAACCCGCGACGCCGCAAAAACGCATTGTTGACAAACCGGTATCGACCGTCGGCGGCAATGTAGGCAATCGATTCGGGAATGTTGTCGGCAAACAATCGCAATTGGCGCTCCTGCGCCATCAATGTCTCGCGCAGCAGGACGTCTTCGTGGATGTCCGCAACCACGCTGTACACCCCGACTACTGCCTGCGAGGGGCCGAAGTCCGGAAGCAAGTTGACGCGCACCCAGCGGTTGCCGCGCCCCTTGACTTCGGCCAAACGCTCGTATTCGACGCGCTCGCCGGAAAACGCCCGCAAATAGTGGGGCTCGATCTGCTCGAACACAGCCTGCGGCAGCACATCGCGGATATGGCGTCCGAGCGCGTTGCTGAATTCGCGTGCATACATTTCGTCGCAGGGGCGGTTGTAGTAGGTGACCCGCCAGTTGGTATCGACGTAATTGATTGGAATGCCGACTCCGTCGGCAATCATGCGGATGCGCCGCTCGCTATCGGCCAGTTCCTTTTGCAGGCGATAATCCTGCGCCACGTCGGTGATGGACACATACACCCCGACCACGGATCCTGCCAGGTCGCGTTCCGGGAACATCTGCACCCGAATGACGATATCGCGACGGTTGCGAAAGCTCGCCTCGCGGGTGTAGGCAACCGACTCGCCTGCCAGCGCACGTTCGGCAAACGAGCGGATCCTGGAAAACTGGTCCTCGCCTATCACCTCGGCCCAGGTTCGGCCGAGCATCTGCTCGGCGCTCCAGCCGAACCACTCGCAGGCAACGCGATTGACAAAACGATAACGCAGCTCCCGGTCGCTGCGCGAAACCGGGATGCCGATGCTGTCGAGCACGGCGCGCTGCTCGGCTTCCTTGGCAACCAGCTGCTGGCGGACCTGGTACTCGTCCTCGACGTCGTGTACGAGGACGTAGGTGCCCGCGGCCCGGCCGTCCTCCATCAGGTCGGGCAGGAACGCCACGCGGATATGGCGATCGGTCCGGACTTTCGACTGGGTCTCGGCCTCGCAGATCTCACCGGACTCGGCGCGCCTCAGGAAAGGTGCATAGAACTGGTAGCCGGCTTGGCCGAATACGACGGAGGCGTGCTGGTCGAGCACCTCCGCACGGGTGCGCTGCATCCAGTCGAGGAAAGGCTGGTTCGTGAAGCGCAAACAATGCTCGCGATCAACATAAAGTACCGGCCGTCCGGTCTTGTCGGTAAGGCGCTGCAGGATCGCGCCGCGGCGTGCCAGGACGCTGGCCCAGTCCGTGGAAAAGGCGGCAGGCAGCGTATTCAAATGGGTGCTGGACCGTTGCGAAGGGGGCATTTGGCTCTCTGGCCGCGTCGAGTCGTCAAGTCTAGCGTATCCCCGATTGCCGGCACCCGGCAGCCGGCGCCAGGACGATCCCCGAGCCCGGCGCCAGGACGATCCCCGAGCCCGGCTCTGGCTCGCTGCGCGATTTTTCGTTATAATGCGCCTCCACGCGGGAGTAGCTCAGTTGGTAGAGCGCAACCTTGCCAAGGTTGAGGTCGCGAGTTCGAGACTCGTCTCCCGCTCCAGTTACATCCGGGGAAGGCCAGCGCCTTCCCCGAATCGCTTCTGGGGCGCAATTCCGACCCTTGGCGGGTTAGCAAAGTGGCTATGCAGCGGATTGCAAATCCGTCTACGTCGGTTCGATTCCGGCACCCGCCTCCAACATTCCTGCGTTCTTCCCGTTTGTGCCCCCAAATGAGTGCCTGCCCCTGGTGATACAGGCGCGAGGCTACAATGCCCGATCTTGGCCCAACAGGTGACGCCCGGGTGGTGAAATTGGTAGACACAAGGGACTTAAAATCCCTCGGAGCCTCATCGCTCCGTACCGGTTCGATTCCGGTTCCGGGCACCAGCATTGCAGGCCATGGCGGACCCTGAACGCCAAACAAGGCCCCGGGAACGCTACGAAACCGGTCCGATCTTGGTGCTGTTGGTGGCGATCCTGGCGATTTCCACCTCTTCGATCCTGGTCCGAATCGCGCAGGCTGAGGGTGTCCATTCGCTGGCTATTGCGACTTGGCGGCTGGTCATTGCGGCGTTGATCCTCGCGCCGCTTGTAGTCGCTCGCCATCGCGCTCAATTGACTGAAATCGTGCGCCACCGCACACCAGCTGCTGTTGCCGGAGTGCTTCTGGCGCTGCATTTTGCGGCGTGGATTTCCTCCCTCGAAACGATCTCGGTCGCCACCAGCACGGCCCTGCTGACCACCAACCCGGTCTGGGTGGCCGTATTGTCCGCGCTGTTCCTGCACGAGCGGGCGGGACGTTCCACCTGGCTCGGGGTCCTCGTCGCGAGTTTTGCCTGCATGTGGCTCTATCTGGCCGTTGCGCCGGCAGACGGGCGACAGGGTGACGGTTATTCCGGTCAAATCATGGCGCTGTTAGGGGCATTCTCTTTTGCCGGCTACCTGCTGATCGGGCGCGGTTTGCGCAGCAAGACGGCACTGGTTCCCTACCTGTTTGCCGTGACGTCGGTTGCCGCGATTGCGCTGGCCTTGTTGTCGCTGGCCCTTTCCCTGCCGCTTTTCAAACTGACTCCGCTGGCATGGGCCTGCTGTGCCGGGATGGCGCTTGCCCCGCACCTGCTCGGACACGGCGCAATGAACTGGGCGATGAAACATTTGCCGGCTACGTCGGTTGCCGTTGCTACGCTGGGCGAGCCGGTCGGCGCCGCGCTGTTGGCCTGGCTGATTCTGCACGAGTCGGTCAGCGCGGCCGAGTGGGTCGGATTTACCCTTCTTTTGGTCGGAATTGCACTGGCCGTCGCCGGTGGGCGCAAGGGCTGAGCGCAGCGCGTCGCTTATAATCCGGCCTCGCAGTTCATCCACGACCCCGCAGCCCGCGTGCACTCGATCCTTGTCATCATCCCGGTCTTTCGGGGCTACAGCGAAACGCGCGCGTGCATCGAAAGCGTCCTTGCTGCGAACTGCCGGACGGCCCATGAAGTGCTCGCCGTTGACGACGCCTCGCCCGAGCCTGCGCTATCCGAATGGCTTGCCGAGTTAGCCCGGGTCGGGCGGTTGCAACTGCAGCGCAATCCATCCAATCTGGGTTTTGTCTGCTCGGTAAACCGGGCCATGCAAAGCCGTCCTGAGGCGGATGTGGTCTTGCTCAATAGCGACACCTGCGTAACGGATGGCTGGCTGGACCGGCTTGCCGATTGCGCGGCGCGAAATCCAGACGCGGCGAGCGTCTGTCCGTTTTCCAATAATGCGACGCTGGCCAGTTATCCAAGATCCGGTCAATCCAATGTGCTGCCGCCGGAATTCGACTTGCAAAGACTGTCCGCGCTGTTTGCCCGCTGCAATGCCGGCGTGGCAATCGACGTACCAACCACGGTGGGCTTTTGCATGTATTTGCGCCGGGGGGCGCTTGAGGACGTGGGTTTGTTCGACGAACAAGCGTTCGGCACCGGGTATGGAGAGGAAAACGACTGGTGCCTTCGGGCCGCCGGCAAGGGTTACCGGCATCTGATCGCTGCGGACGGTTTCGTCTTCCACAAGGGCGAGGTTTCCTTCGCGGCCGAAGCCGCTGCGGCAAAGGCGCGCGCGGAAAAGATCATGGCCGAGCGCCACCCTGGGTACGCGGAGCAGATCGCAGCGTACTTTGCCCAGGATCCTGCGCGTGAGGCGCGCCGCGCGGTGGATCTGGCGCGTCTGGCGGTTTCGGAAGTGCCGAACCTGCTGTTCATCACCCACCATTGGGGCGGTGGTACGGAACAGCACATCCTCGATCTGGCCGGCATTTGCCAGGGCGCGGCCAATGTCCTGGTCATGCGTCCGCACTCCTCGCACGCCGTGTCGGTTTCCTGGTGCACTGGGCACGACGTGCGGGAGGAGTTCCACGCGTTTTTCGAAAACGATGATCGCGAAGAACTGTTGCGATTCCTTCGCGGCATCCAGGTGGCGCGCGTGCATTTGCACCATGTTCACGGTCATGCTCCGGAAGTCCTGGAGCTTGCGAGGGACCTTGGCGCAGCGCTGGATGTAACGCTGCACGACTACTGGCCGCTGACGCCGCAGTACCACCTCGATCACGGGGGGGTGGTGCCCGAGCGCGAAATCGACCATCCCTGGGGTTGGAGCCTCGCGCACTGGCGCTCGCGCATGCAAGGTGTGCTGGCTAGTGCG
>DASUDU010000287.1:0-3865 GCA_036275435.1 Usitatibacteraceae bacterium
GACGCGCAAATCCGCGCCATGGTTGATGAGGTGCGTGGCAAACGCGTGTCGCAGCGTATGCGGCGAGATCGCCGCCCTGATTCCGGCCCGAATGGCGTGGCGTCTGATCAGGTTCCAGAACATCTGCCTGCTCATTGCCGCGCCGCGCCGGGTCACAAACAAGTCATCCGAGCGCTTTGCACCCAGCAACTCGCCACGCGCCGACTGCAGGTACGCGGAGATGGCATCCGAGGCGCTTTCCCCAAGGGGAACCAGCCTTTCCTTGGAACCCTTTCCCATGACCCGCACCACTCCCATGTCGAGCGAAAGTTCGCCAAGCTTTACGGCGACCAACTCGCTGACGCGCAAGCCCGAGGCGTAAAGCAATTCCAGCATCGCGCGGTCGCGCAGGCCCAAGGCGGTATTCAGATCCGGCGCCCCGAGCAACAATTCCACGTCGTGCTCGGAAAGGGGCTTGGGCAAGCTCTTCGGGATCTTCGGTGCGTCCAACGCGGCGGACGGATCTGCATCCAGCACCTGTTCAAGCACCAGGAACTGATAGAAGCGCTTGAGTGCGGAAACCAGCCGTGCACTGCTGCGGGGCTTGGCCCCCCTGACCTGGATGCGCCAGGCCAGATAGCGGCGCAACGTCGGGGTGTCGGCCGACTCGAGGGTGCATTCCCCCGATTGGCGCACCCATGCGTCGAATTGCGCAAGATCGCGGCGGTAGGCATCGATGCTGTTCTTTGCCAGTCCGTCCGACAGCCACAGCGCGTCGGCAAATCGGTCGATCAGGGGGTGGACGGAAAGTGACACGGATTGCCTAAACCAGCAGCGCGCCTTCGTGCCTGAGCAACCACTGCTTGATTGCCAACGGGTTGTGCAACTTGCCGCCCATGAAGCCGCCAAGTCCGCCGTCCGCGGCAATCACGCGGTGGCAGGGAACGATGATCGGAACCGGGTTGTGACCGCAAGCCGAACCGACCGCGCGCGGCGAGGAGCCGATCGCGGACGCCAGCTCGCCATAGCTGCGGGTACTGCCGGGACGGATCGCGCGCATCGCACTCCAGACATCCAATTGGTGCTTGGTCCCGGCGAGCTTGAGCGGCAGGTCGAACGCGTAGTTGGGGTTTTCGAGATAGTTCGTCAGCTGTGCGCAGACCAGGTGCGCGATGCTGTTGGGCCTCGGCGCCTTTGCCGCCACGCTTGCCGGCAGGAAGTGCAGTCCGGTAAGGTGGGTGGAGCTGGTGACAATGCCGAGCGTGGCAAACGGGGTGCGCACGCAGGCGTCGAATGCAAGCTTTTCATCCATGGTCAGACCTCAAGCTTATGCGACAGGTCCTGCCCGCCGAACGCTGCTGCCAAGAGGCGATCCAGATGCAATGCGCTCCCTGCCGGCAATGCCGCGCCCGGATGTCGCACGCGGGCACTGGCAATCATCCCGCGGCGGCGCAGGATTTCCTTGCGCACCGCCAGTCCCGGCTGCTGTTCGAAGACAATCAGCGCCGCAAAACGGGCGTACAACGCGTGCACCCGGGCAAAGTTTCCGCTGTGGGCGGCCGATACCATCGCCTTGAGAACTTCGGGAAAGGCAAAGCCGGTGTTGAAGCCGTCGATGCCCTCGGCCAGGTCGAACGGCGCGTACAGCGCGCCGAGTCCCGCCAGGATCGCGACGTGCGTCTTGCATTGCTCGCGCAGCGCGCGGATCTTCGGCGCGGTCGGCACCGCCTCGGCCTTGATCGCCTGGATAGAAGGCACGGAGTCCACGATGCGCGCGATCAGCGCGGCGCTCATCTGCACCTCGGTCGATGCCGGGTGGTCCTGCAGCACGATCGGCAGGCTGGTGGCTCGCGCCACGCGCTTGTACAGCTCGACGATGCGTTCGTCGTTGGCCACCGGCTCCTTGTGCGGCGCGAGCATCACGGCCGAAGCGCCCAACTCTTCGGCGCGCGCGGCCAGCACGCCGGCGGCGAAAGTACCGGCGTGGCTGACGCCGACCACCAGCGGCACGCGTCCTTCCACCGTGGTCACCGCGCTGGAGATGAGGCTGTCGCGCTCCGCGTCGGTCAGACGATTGGCCTCGCCCAGCACACCGAGGATGGTCAGGCCGTCGGCGCCGGCATCGAGCATGAAGCGGATCAGGCGCTGCCAGGAAACGAGATCGAGCGATTCGTCGTCGTTGAACGGCGTGGCCAGGATCGGAATCACGCCACACAGCATCATGGGCGAAGCCCTTTCATGAGCGCTAGGATAACGCCAGCCAGGAACAAGGTCTCGGCGATCATCAGGGCAACCGGCTTCCAGCCGAGCGCTGCCATGTCCTTGAGCGATGTCTTCATGCCGATTGCCGATATTGCCATGACCAGCGCGAAACGCGACACATCGCCCGCCGCCGCGAGCAAGGCCTGCGGCAGGGGAACCAAGCTGTTGAGTGCCACCAGCAATGCAAACGCCACGGCGAACCACGGCAGCAATGGCGGGCGGGATTCGTCGGGTTCGCGGTGGTGGCGCATCAATACGGACAGGATTACGATCACCGGCAACAGCAGGGCGACGCGCATCAACTTGACAATCGTTGCCGTGTCGCCGGCTTCCTTCCCCAAACTGTAGCCGGCACCAACGACTTGGGCTACGTCGTGAATCGTCCCGCCGAGAAAAATACCCGCGTCCCGGGGCAGGAAGCCGAGCCAGCCGCTGAGCATCGGGTAGGCGATCATGGCAATCGTCGACAGCGTTGTCACGCCGATGACCGTAAAGCTGGTGTCGCGATCATGGTGCGGTCCGCGCGGCAACACGGCTGCAATTGCCATTGCGGCTGATGCGCCGCAAATGGCCACCGCACCACCGGTCAAGATGCCGAAATGGGGCTGCCTGCCATCGATGCGGGCAATCAACCAGCCGAATAGGATCGTCAAAGTAACACCGGCGAGGATAAGCGCCCCGGTTGACCAGCCCAGACTGGCGATGTCGCTGGCGGCAATGCGTAGCCCGAGCAGGGCTACGCCAATGCGCAGGATGGTGCTGGCGGAAAACTGGATCCCGGGAACGCATTTGCCTTCCTGCCCGAGGAAGTTCATGGCCATGCCCAGCAACAGCGCGAACAACATGGCCGACGCGCCATAGTGCTGCGAAAGAAACAGCGCGGCGATGGCGACGATAGTGGCGCTGGCCAGTCCGGGAAAAAGCGCCTTCATTGAAGCATCGACACAGAAAACGCCAATACCGGCGCGGCTTGCGGGGCAATTTTGCCCGGAAAGCCGCGCCGGTCGTGGAGTTTGTTGATTGCCATCAAGGCCATTGCGGCGCGGTTACCGAGCGGGGGTCAAGGGCCGATTATTCCACTTTCGTGTGACCTGCAGCCAACAGGGCACCGTAGAATGCCGCGATGTCCATGGCCCTCCTGCTGATTCCGGATTTTTCCCTGATCCTGATCGGCTTTCTGCTCAACCGCATTACCGACTGGGGGCGCGACTTCTGGTCCGGGTTGGAAAAACTCGTTTATTTCGTGCTGTTTCCGGCGCTGCTGTTTTCCTCGATCGCGAAAACCCGCATCGAGATCGGCCTGGCCGCGCCGGCACTGGCCGCCGTGGCGCTGGTGGTGCTGGCCGGCATCGCCGCAGCCGCGTTGATGCGGTTGTTTTTTCGCACCGAACCGAAGCGGTTTGCCTCAGCCTTCCAGACTGCGTTTCGCTTCAATTCCTACATTGGCCTGGCAATCGCCGGGCGGTTGCACGGTGAGGAAGGTATCGCCGCCTTCGGCATCGTCATTGGCCTGGTGGTGCCGATGTGCAACATCGCTTCGGTGTGGGCTCTGGCGCGCCACCACGAGGCCGGCTTCTGGGCCGAATTGGTGAAGAATCCGCTGATTCTGGCCACCGTCGGCGGC
>DASUDU010000288.1:0-4262 GCA_036275435.1 Usitatibacteraceae bacterium
TACCTGGCGATGCACGACCTGGAGATCCGCGGCGCCGGCGAAGTGCTCGGCGAATCCCAGTCGGGCGGGATCCACGACATCGGTTTCACCCTGTACAGCGACATGCTCAACAGCGCCGTCAGGTCGCTGAAGGCCGGCAAGGAACCCGACCTGACGCGACCCCTGTCGGTTGCCACCGAAATCAACCTGCATGCGCCCGCGCTGCTCCCGGAGTCCTACTGTGCCGACGTGCACGAGCGCCTGATCCTGTACAAGCGCCTGGCCAACTGCGATAGCGCCGATGCGCTCGACCGGATGCAGGAGGAGCTGATTGACCGTTTCGGCCTGCTTCCCGAACCCGCCCAGATCCTGATCGACTGCCATCGCTTGCGGGTGCTCGGCAAGCCGCTGGACCTGGTCAAGATCGACGCTTCCAGCGAGGCGATCATCGTCCAGTTCGGCGCGCAGACGCCGATCGCCCCGGAGCGCGTCATCCAACTGGTGCAAAAGAACCGCCATTACCGCCTCGCCGGCCAGGATCGTCTGCGCATCGATCGCTCACCGGCCAACCTGAAAGACCGCGTCGCGCAAATTCGCGCATTGCTGCACGAACTGGCGCCACAGGCGGCGAGGATTGCCGCATGAGCGCGGATCGCCAGGACCTGGTGATCCAGGGCAATGACCTGCCTGCGGACGCGCTTCGATCCGTCCAGACGATTGCCGGATCGACCGCAGCGGTGCAGGTTGCCGGGCCGGTGCCAGCCTGGCGCCTCAGCGACGCGAATCCGGCGGCCAGGTCCGAGGTTGCGGCCTTCTGCGATCGGCGTTCGCTCGACCACGCGTTTGTGCCCGCCGGACGCGAATGGAACGATATCGGCCTGATCGCCATGGACATGGATTCGACGTTGATCACGATCGAATGCATCGACGAGATTGCCGACTTCGCCGGCCGAAAGGCGGAAGTGGCAGCGGTCACGGCCGCCGCAATGCGCGGGGAAATCGACTGGCCGCAAAGCCTGCGGCAGCGGGTGTCGCTGCTGGAAGGGCTCGACGAAGCCGTGCTGGCGGCAGTGTACGAACAGCGGCTGGCACTGACACCCGGGGCCGAGGCGCTGATCGCATTTGCCCGGGCGCATGGTATTCGCCTCCTGCTGGTGTCCGGCGGTTTTACCTTTTTCACCGACCGCATCCGGCAACGCCTGGGCCTCGATTTCGCGTATTCGAATCTGCTCGGCATTCGTGCCGGCCGCTTGACCGGGCAGGTCGACGGACCGCTTTGCGACGCACACGCCAAACGCCGGCATCTAATGGAAACGCGCGACGCGCTCGGACTTGCTCCGCAACACACGCTGGCCATCGGCGACGGCGCCAACGACCTGCCGATGATGGCCGAGGCCGGTTATTCCATTGCGTACCGCGCCAAGCCGAAGGTGCAGGCCGCAGCCAGCGCCGCGATCAACCATGGCGGGCTGGATCGTGTCCTGGCGCTATTTCCCGGCGGCGTATGAAAAAACACGAGGACTGGCAAGGCTTTCTGGGCAGAAACTGCCGGAGAGCCTTGCCAGTCCTCGTGTTTCGAGGTACGGGCCGTCCTACTTGGTGACGGTCGGCAGGGGGAAGTAGGCGTAGGGTGCCTTGGGCGCTTCCGACTCGGCTTGACGCTTCAATTCGGCCAAGTCGAGCTTGCGGTCCCACCACGTGGCGCGGTTCCGGCGCTGCAGTTCCTTCAGCTCGGGGTTCTTCTCGAGCAGATCGCGAATGAGGACGGTGACCTCGGATTCATACATCGACATGGCGCACCCGTTGCAGTGGTTTGTTGCGTTTCGAAGCGGTCCGGCATTTTAGCATTGCTATAGTTGCGCCATGAACCCGGCCACGGACCGCATCGGTGAGAAGACCATCGCAATCGCGCGGCCGCGCATGCGCCTGCGTTACCCCAGCTCGTTCCTGATCCTGCTGCTGGTGGGTTTCCTGATCGTTGCCCTGCCACTGATCGCCGGCCTGATTGCCAATGCGCTGGCCGTCGAACGCGTCGCCGAGCAAAGCCGCCAGGCCGTGCTGAATGCCACCATCGTCGCCCGCGACACGCGGTTGCTTTCCGCGCAGGTCCTGTCGCAGGAGCGCACCGCGCGGTTCCTCGCCGCGTCCGGCGACCCGGCGCTGGTCGAAGCGTATGCGGCGTCACGGGACGGCTTTCGCGGCGTGCTCAAGGAACTGGCGGACCTGCCGGTGGCAGCCGGCTTGCGCGACCTTGCGGCATCAATCCAGGCCGAAGAACAGGACCTGTTCGCCGCTTTGAGTGCGCAACCGGTTCGCGCGGATGCCCTGCGCGCACTTGATCCGCGTTTTGCAGCGCTGAACCGCCTCGTGGAGGATTTCAATCGGCAAGCCGGCGAGTCGATCGATCGTGAGGTGCAACGGCTGGCCGACACCGGTGCGCGCAGCCGCAGCCGCATGTGGTGGCAGTTGCTGGCGATGGTGCCGGCAGCCTTGCTGATGATCGCCGGATTCACCTACCTGCTGGCGCGCCCCATCAGCGATCTTGACGCGGCCATCCACCGGCTCGGCGAGGGCAAGCTCGCACAACGCATTCGCGTGCCCGGGCCGCACGACATCGAGATGCTGGGTGTCCAGCTCGACTGGCTGCGCCAGCGGCTGATTTCCCTGGAGGACCAGAAAACGCGCTTCTTCCAGCATGTCTCGCACGAGCTGAAGACTCCGCTTGCCGCGTTGCGCGAAGGCTCATCGCTGCTGTCCGAGGAAGTGGTCGGCTCGCTGAACGAGGAGCAGCGCGAAGTGGCGAGGATCCTGCGCCAAAACTCGGTTACACTGGAACGGCTGATCCAGGACCTGCTGACCTACTCGCAGATCCAGTCGGCCGAGCGCCTCGATCGCAAGACCGCTTTTGACCCCCAGCCGATCGAACTCAAGGATCTGGTCGACCACGTGGTCGATGCCCAGCAGATTGCCATGGTTGCCAAAGCGATTACGCTGCGCCGCGAATGCGAACGCACGCCGTTCCACGGCGATGTCGACAAGCTGCGGGTCATCGTCGACAACTTGTTGTCGAATGCCATCAAGTATTCGCCGCCGGGCGGGACCATCACCCTGCGCCTCGGCAAATACAAGGGAAATGCCGTGCTCGAGGTCATCGACTGCGGGCCGGGAATCGCCGAGGAAGACCGTACCCGCGTCTTCGATCCGTTTTTCCGCGGCAAGAATGCAACCCACTTCGGCGCCAAAGGCACCGGGCTGGGACTGGCGATCGTGCGCGATTACGTCAACCTGCACCAGGGAACGGTCCAGGCGCTGCCCGCGTCGGGCGCACATTTTCGCGTGATCCTGCCGGTGATCGATCCACACCAGGATCCACGGTCCGGGCAACCGTCATGAGTGCAAGCGCCCGCCAAGGCAACCTGCTGCTGGTCGACGACGATCCCGACCTGCTGCGGCTGCTTGCGCTGCGGCTAAAGGCTGGCGGACACCGCGTCAACACCGCTGCCAGCGCCGAGCAGGCGCTCTCGCTGTTCGCCGCGGAACGTCCGGACCTGGTGGTCACCGACCTGCGCATGGCCGGGATGGACGGCATGGGCCTGTTCCACGAAATCGAGCGTCGCCATCCGGGGTTGCCGGTGATCATCCTCACCGCGCACGGCAGCATCCCGGACGCGGTGGCGGCGACACGCGAAGGTGTGTTCGGCTACCTCACCAAACCTTACGATGCCAATGACCTGATCGCGCGCATCGAGCGCGCGCTCGAATTGCACGGCAACGCGCCCCCGGCAGCGCTTCCCGACCAATCCTGGCGCGCCGCCATCATCACCAAGAGCGCGGCAATGGAGGATGTCCTCAAGCGCGCCGAGCGCGTTGCGCAAGGCGATGCGAGCGTGCTGATCCAGGGCGAAAGCGGCACCGGCAAGGAGTTGCTGGCGCGCGCGATTCACCTGGCCAGCCCGAGGCGCGGCAACGCGTTCGTCGCCATCAACTGCGGCGCGATTCCCGAGCCGCTGCTCGAATCCGAGTTGTTCGGCCACCGCAAGGGCGCGTTCACCGGCGCTACGGCCGACCATCCGGGCCTGTTTACGCAGGCGCACAGCGGCACGATGTTGCTCGACGAAATCGGCGACATGCCGCTGGCATTGCAGGTGAAGTTGCTGCGTGCGCTGGAAAACCGGGAAATCCGTCCCGTCGGCGGCACCAAGGTCATCCCGGTCGATGTCCGCGTCATTTCTGCGAGCCATCGCGACCTCGTGAAAGCGCGCGCCGACGGCGCCTTTCGCGAG
>DASUDU010000289.1:0-5274 GCA_036275435.1 Usitatibacteraceae bacterium
GGCGGTGAGGCGGTTGCGCATCGCGCCATCGGTGCCGACGATCGGCAGGCTGGAAATGAATTCGGGCGCCCAAGGGCTGTCCAAAGCCGCCTTGATCACAAGAGCCAGCGTGGCTGGCGTGATGCGCTCCTTGCGGGACAACCCCGAGCCGTTGTCCAGCACCAGGCCCGGTGCGGCGATTCGCTTGGCGTCCAGCCACTCGCGCACCACCCGGTCGGCTCCCTCGGCGGTCGTTGGCGCGTTCGCGGCGAGCTTTCCCAAGTGCAGGTACGTCACGCGCGTGACCGGGTTGTCGCTGCGCTTGTTGATATCGCGAACGATTTCGGCCAATGTCCGGCCCCGGTGCTCGGCAAGCCGGAGCGGCGCCGCCGGGAGCACATCGGCCGGGCCGCGCTCGCGCACCCGACCCGACAGCGTCCCACCCAGCTCGCGCCAGATGGCGCGAAACATCCGGTCGGCCAGGTCGGCCCGATCGATCACATTGACCTCGGTTGTGGCTTTGCAGCCGGCAGGAAACTCACCGCTGACGGTGATCTCGATGCGCGCATCGGCGTCGCTATCGCCGATGCCGCCGGCCACGCGGCGCGCCACCGGCGTCGTCCAGCCCTGCTCCCAGTCGGCGCACTTGCGCTCGACTAGCGTCAGGCGGCTGGCGACGACGACGTTGTCAAGCGGCGTGCGCAGTTTCGCCTCGACCTTGCCGCTTGCCAGCGGCCCGGAAGACATTTCCAGCTGTACCAGGTTCATGTTGAGCAGCAGCGCATCCGGGATGACGTTGTATTGGAATTCCGGCGTTTCGTCGAACGGCGGCACCCCGAGGTCCGGGCGCGCCGGCGCGAAGTAGCCGCGGTCGACCACGACATCGCCAGCGATCTCCTCAACACCGCGGTTGCGCAGCGCGATGAGCATCTCGCGCAAGGCGGCCGCATCAAAATCGACGCTCCCCTGCCCGATCAGCCACAAGTCGCCGGCGATGCGCCCCTCGACCGGTGCGGCACTGGCCAGCAACTCGACGCGGGCGCGAAACGTCGGCCCGAGGCGTTCCAGGGCAACGATGGAAGTCAACGTCTTGAGTGTCGAGGCTGGCTGCATGGAGGTGTCGGCGCGATGCTGCAGCACGATGCTCCTGTCGGCTACGCGGACCGCCATCACGCCGACCGCCTCCTGCGGCAGGCCCGCCTCGGCAAGCATCGCCGCGACGCGCTCGGGAAGCTGGGCGTACGCCATGGCTGCAGTACAGGCCCAAGCAAAAGCCAACGCCTTCAAAAGCCGGCATTTCTGCTGTGCCCATTGCTCGATCCGGCCCATCCTCATCCATTCCCCGACGTTGTTTTTTGGCAACAGGACCATGCGAATTTGCAATTGGTAGTATAGTGGTATTGGCCTTATCCGCCAGACTTCAGCCAGACTTTGAACCGTTCCAAGCCGAACCCTTGCCAGATCGCGGCAACCGCGTTGCCGGGTGATGCAGGTGGCCGTAGCCGATTTTGATTCGCCACTCGAGGAGATATTCGTGAGAACCAAGAAGATAGTCCAGCTTGTCTCGCTGGTCTGCATCGCCGGTCCCGTCGCCGCGCAGACCACGCCCGCCCCGTCCAGCTCGCCGGCCCCGCAAAAGGTCGAGAAGATCGAGATCACCGGCTCGAGCATCAAGCGCGTGCAGTCCGAAACCGCGCTACCGCTGCAGGTCATCACCAAGGAGGAGATCGACAAGGCGGGCATCGTCAGCGCCGAGCAACTGGTGACCCTGATCAGCGCCAACGGCAACGGCGCGGACAACCTGTCCTCGAACATGGGCGTGATCAACAACGGCCCAACCTTCCGCAACAACTTCGGCAATGCCTCGGCCAACCTGCGCGGCATCGGATCTTCCAGCACGCTGGTCTTGTTGAACGGCCGCCGCGTCTCGCTGCACGGCGCCAAGGGCTTCTCGGTCGACCTGTCGTCGATTCCGCTGGCGGCCATCGAGCGCGTGGAAGTGCTGAAGGACGGCGCATCTTCCCTTTACGGCACCGACGCGGTCGGCGGCGTGATCAACTTCATCACCAAAAAGGAATACAAAGGCGTGCAGCTGCAGGCCTTTGCCGATGCCACCCACGATGGCGGCGGAAACATCTATCGCGGAAACATCCTGGCCGGCTTCGGCGACATCGCCAAGGACCGATTCAATGCCTTTGCCAGCATCACGTTTGACCGCCAGGAAGTCTTGAACCCCAGCAAGCGCAGTTTTGTGAATGGCTATCAGCCGGATCGCGGATTGTCGCCGGATACCACGGGGACGCCGTTTGCCACACTCGTTTCCTCCACGGGTTCGGCAATCAACGCGGCATTCACCACTCCCGCGCTCGGCACGGGGACGACTCTGTTCACGCGTGCAAACCTGCTTTCCTTCCAGGGCCGCTGCCAGGATGGGCAGCAAATGTCGCAATACCAGTTCGTATTGTGGGATACGCCATCCTTCCGGTACGGTTGCGCTTATGACTACGGCGGCCAGCAAATCCTGATCCAACCGGTCGATCGCTTGAACGGGGTCGGGCGCGCAACCTGGAACTTTGCGGAGAACCACTCCCTCAACGTGGAACTCACCGGCTACAAGACCGAAGCGACCCGCGCGTTCGAGTACAGCCAGATCACGACCAGCGTGGCAGCGGGGAACGCCTACCCGGTCAACGGCCCGTTCTACCAGAATCTGTCGCAATACATTCCTACCTTCAACGCGACCCGTCCCTTGGCATACCGCTGGCGCTGCGTCTCATGCGGTCGGCGCACCATCGAGACCGAAACCCAGTCCTACCGTGCCCTCGCCGCGCTGGAAGGCGTGATCGGTATGTTCGATTACAAGCTCGGCGCGTCGACCGGCAACAGCAAGGCCGACTCGGTGTTGAAAGACGGCTACATGCGGAACTCGCTGTTCAATCCGCTGCTGGCCTCAGGCTTGGTGAACATCTTCCTGCTGCCCGGCCAGACGCAAACCGCGTCGACCCAGGCGTTGATCGACGCGGCCAAGGCCACGGGCACCCAACTTTTTGGTGGCGAAGCGACGTTAAAGCAGGTCGACGGCGCGATTTCAGGCGAGTTTTGGAAACTGCCTGGCGGGCCCATCGGCGTGGCGGCAGGCTTCGATTGGCGCAAGGAAGGCTACCGGTTCTCGAACGGCGCTACGGCCGTGCCGGCGGGTGAAGTGATCCGGGATGCACCCTTCGATGCCGAGTTCCCGCGCGTGTCACGCACCATCAAGGCGGTCTATACCGAAGTGGCCTTGCCGCTGGACAAGACCCTTGAAGTCTCCTTGGCTGTTCGCCGCGACAAGTATTCGGACTTTGGCGACACCACCAATCCAAAGTACTCGTTCAAATGGAATCCGACGCAGGAACTGCTTTTCCGCGGTTCTTACAACCGAGGCTTCCGCGCGCCGAGTTTCTTCCAGCTCTATTCGCCGGTTAGCCTGGCGCCGCTTCCAGGCAATATTGCCGATCCGGTCCTTTGCCCGCAAAACCCCGGAAATCCGGACTTCTGCGCCATTCGTCCTGATGCCCGCACCGGCGGCAATCCGGACTTGCAGCCGGAAAAATCGAAGCAGCGTTCGATCGGCGTGGTCTTCGCGCCCACCGATTGGCTGACTGCCAATATCGACATGTGGGAACTGCGCCGCAAAGGCATCATCTATCAGCTTACGCCGACGCAGATCGTCAACAACTTCCAGACCTTCCCGAACAACTTCATTCGCGGCGCCACAGGGCGCCTGAACGAGTCGGGCGGCTTCATCATCGCCGGATTCGTGAATGCCGATGGCGACATCCTCAAAGGCTACGAACTGGGCCTGCAAGCCAATACCAAACTGGGCGAAGGGAAGCTGAAGTTCGACATCAACGGCACCTACATGAAGAGCGCGAAGTTCCGCGTTTTCGTGACGGACCCCTACACCGAGCAGGTCGGTCAACATACCTTCCCCAACCTTTACATCCGCTGGAAACACATCGCCAGCGCAACGTACTCGAGGGGCCCGTGGGATACCACACTCACGCAGCAGTACACGGGCGGCTACAGGGACGAGGCGCCGTTCGTGCCGCCGCCCGGATTCAATCCCGAGGTGGACAACTACGTTCTTTACAACGTGTCGGTTGCCTACAAGGGCTTCAAGAACCTGACCTTGCGCGGCGGCATCAAGAACATCTTCAACACCGATCCGCCGTTCACCGCGCACAACGTCGACTTCTCGCCGGGAACCGGTTGGGAAGCGCGCGTGGCCGATCCGCGCGGCCGGGCCTACACCCTGTCGGCAACATACACGTTCAAGTAACCGTCAACCGGCCCATCCCCGGGGCGCCTGCGGGCGCCCCGATTTTTTTCCGGCTCCATGAACCGACGCGCATTCCATCGGCTGCTGCTCGCCACTGGTGGCTGGCTCGCCGGCGGGCCGGTGCTGGCCGCACCGGCGCGCCCATTGGTGCGCCCGCCGCGCCTCAGGCCCGGCGACACCGTCGGCCTCATCGCGCCTTCGGGCGTGACCAACGACAGCGAAATCGAGCGCGCGACGCGCAATGTCGAGGCGCTCGGCTTCAAGACGAAGTTCGCCGCCAACGTGCGTGCCGCACGCGGCGGTTATGCCGGCACCGTCGAGCAGCGCGTCGCCGACCTGCACGCGATGTTCCTCGACCGCGAGGCCAAGGCGCTGTTCGCCATTCGCGGCGGCTCCGGCGCCAATGCGCTGCTGCCGCACATGCGCTACGACCTCATCCGCGCCCACCCCAAGATCCTCACCGGTTATTCCGACATCACCGCGCTGCACCTGGCGATCCACCGCCGTGCCGGCGTGGTGACGTTTCATTGCCCGGTCGCGACCTCGCGGCCGAACGACTACTGGCAGTACCATTTCCTCTCCATCCTCACCGAGCCGCAGCCGACCTACACGATGCACCTGTCGATCGAGAACGAGCGTCGGGCGGAAACGGAACCGCAATTCGCGCGGCGCACCTGGCGGCACGGCATCGCCGAGGGCGCGCTGATCGGCGGCAATCTGTCCGTCGTTGCCGCTTTGTCCGGCACGCCCTACGCCGCGCAGATC
Source organism: Usitatibacteraceae bacterium (assembly GCA_036275435.1). Classification (GTDB taxonomy): domain Bacteria; phylum Pseudomonadota; class Gammaproteobacteria; order Burkholderiales; family Usitatibacteraceae; genus UKL13-2. The sequence goes on from DASUDU010000289.1 coordinate 5,066, forward strand.
CGCGGCAAGATCCTGTTCCTCGAGGATGTGCGCGAAGCGCCGTACCGCATCGACCGCATGCTCACGCAACTGAACCAGGCCGAGCCGTTCAACCGCGCCGCGGCGCTGATGCTCGGCGTGTTCCAGCGCGCAGAACCGACCGACAACGAACGCTCGCTGACGCTCGCGGAGGTGATCGACGACCACCTCGCGCCGCTCAAGGTGCCCGC
>DASUDU010000290.1:0-4940 GCA_036275435.1 Usitatibacteraceae bacterium
CGGGGCGCAGCAGGTAGAAGATCAGGAACATCTCGGCCGTCCAGCGGCCGATGCCTTTCACCTCGGTCAATTCGGCGATCACCTCGGCGTCGGACATCCTTTGCCAGCGCTGCGGCTTGATGCGGCCGTCGGCGAAATGCGCGGCCAGGTCCTGCAGGTAGGCGATTTTCATGCGCGAGTTGCCGGCCGCGCGCAGTTGTTCCGGGGTCACCGCGATCATGTGGGCCGGTTTCATTTTGCCGACCACCGCGACGGTGCGGTCCCACACCGACTGCGCGGCCTTGACCGAGATCTGCTGGCCGACGATGGCGCGCGCCAGGGTTTGAAACGGGTCGCCGCGGGTGCGCAGCGTCGCCTCGGGGTAGCCGCGGATGAGTTTTTTCATCACCTTGCAGCGCTTCGACAACTCGCGGCAGGCGTCGGGCCAGTAGTCAGGAGTCATGGCGGGCGGGGAAGGTGTCTTGACGAGGTCCGGCGAAACCGGCTGCCGGGGGCGCGTACTCATCCGCGTCGGGCATGGCGGTTTCGCCACAAGCGCCCGACCGCCACACGCCACACCAGGGATGTTGCCACGTATCCGCTCAGGGCAAACAGGGATGACTGGATCGCCAGGCCGATCAGCAGGGTGTCGCCAAGGGAGACAAACCAACGCAGCAGGTCCGGAAACGCGTTGACCACGCTCGACCAGGTGAAGTCGATCTCCGGAGGAACGCTTGGGTTGCCGGTCTCGCCGGTGACCAAGGCACCGATGTGATAGGCGAGGATATAGAGCGGAACGAAGGTCAGGGGATTGGTGTAGAACGTGGCAAAGACCGCCGCCGGGATGTTGGCCCGCAGCGGAATGGCGATCAGCACCGCGAGCAGCATTTGCACCGGGCCGGGAATCAGGCCGGTGACCAGGCCGATCGCCACACCAAGCGCTACCGCGCGCCGGTGCAAATGCCACAGCCGCGGGTGCGCCAGCCACGGGGCCAGCGGCCCGAGCCATTTCTGGCCGAGGATGCTTTCCGGCGAAGGCAGGCGGGACTTGAGGTATTTCTTCAATCGGATTGTCGTCGGAAACGGGCGCGGATCGTTATTCTCACGGGTTTTGGACCGCGCGCGCGGTTCGATCCAAGTGGCCAACAACAACCAACGATCGAATGCGCGTTGCCATCCTCGGGTTTCTTGCCGGCGTGTTCTTCCTGCAGCGGCAGTCGGCCCTGCCCGATATCTCGGCCTGGCCGGTGGCGCTGGTCGGGCTCCTGCTGGTGCAACTGGTTCGACCGCGCGTAACCCGGCCGGTTCCGCAAGCGTGCCTGATTGTTCTGGCAGCAGCCTGCACAACCGCACTGGGCTTTGCGTGGGCCGCGTGGCGCGCCGAAACGCGCATCGCGGACGAGCTTCCACACGCCTGGGAAGGGCGCGACATCGAACTGGTCGGTGCTGTGAGCGGACTGCCGCAGCGCACCGACCGCGGTGTGCGCTTCGAATTCGACCTTGAGCGCGTCCTCACGCCCGATGCCGTCGTGCCCCGGCATTTTTCGCTCAATTGGTACGACGAGGCCAATCGCAAGACCGGCGAGACGCGCCGCAGTCCCGAACTCGCCCCCGGCGAACGCTGGCGCTTCACGGTGCGCCTGAAACGTCCGCACGGCACGCAGAACCCGCACGGGTTCGATTTCGAGGCTTGGGCATTGGAACGTTCGATCCGGGCCACCGGCTATGTTCGCGCACGGGGCGGGAACATCCGCGAAGCCGAAGCCGCGCCGGGCCTTGCATACCGCATCGATCGCCTGCGCTTGTCGATTGCACAGGCGATGAACCGCGCGCTGGGCGACGCGCCGTTCAAAGGCGTGCTGATTGCGCTGGCGATCGGCCAGCAGAATGCAATCCCGGCCGAGCAGTGGCGCGACTTCTGGCGCACCGGGACCGGCCACCTCATGTCGATCTCGGGTTTGCACATCACCATGATCGCGAGCCTGGCATTCTGGATTGGGTTCCGCGCCTGGTCGCGCATTCCCGCCCTGGCGCTGTCCATTCCGGCACCGCGCGCCGCGGCGATCGCCGGTGCGCTGGCTGCGCTGGCCTATGCGCTGATCGCCGGTTTTTCCGTGCCGACGCAACGAACCCTGTTCATGCTGGCAACCGTCGCACTCGCCGTCGGCATGGGCTGGCGGCTCGCGCCCTCACGCGTGCTGGCCCTGGCCATGCTGGTCGTGTTGCTGATCGACCCATGGGCCGTGCTGGCACCGGGCTTCTGGCTATCGTTCGGCGCCGTGGCGTTCATTTTCCTGGTCGCGACCTCGCGCAGCGGACGCATGGGCACACTGCAAGGTGCCTTGCGCACCCAGTGGGCGGTGACCATCGGCCTGCTGCCGATCACGCTGGCGCTGTTCCAGGAGGTGTCGCTGATTTCACCGCTGGCCAACGCCTTTGCCATCCCGCTGGTCAGCCTCGTGGTGGTCCCGCTGACGTTGGCCGGTGCGCTGCTGGCGCTGCTGCTGGACCTCGATGGGTTGTTGCCGCTTGCGCATTGGGTGATGTCGATGGTGCACCAGGCGCTGGCCTGGCTGGGCGCGCTCGACGGCGCAATCTGGCAATCGCACGCGCCGGCGCCATGGGCGACGGTGGTGGCGATGCTGGGCGTGCCGTGGTTGCTTGCGCCGCGCGGATTTCCGTTGCGATCCGCGGCACCGCTGCTGTTCCTGCCGATGTTCCTGGTGCGGCCGCCCGCGCCGGCACCTGGCGAGCTGTGGCTCGATGTGCTCGACGTCGGCCAGGGGCTGGCAAGCGTGGTGCGTACCGCGAACCACGCGCTGGTCTACGACGCCGGGCCGACCTGGAATCCCGATGCCGATTCGGGAAACCGCATCGTCGCGCCGTTCCTGCGCGGCGAAGGCGTCGGCAAACTCGACGCGCTCATCGTCACGCATGCCGATGACGACCACAGCGGCGGCGCCCGCTCGCTGATCGCGGCGCGCAAGCCACGCCGGGTTCTGACATCCATGGATGCCGATGCGGAGGCGTTGTCCGGTGCCGCCGACGTGCTGCGCTGCGAGGCCGGTGATGCCTGGCACTGGGATGGCATTGACTTCGAGATCCTGCACCCGTTGCCCGAGGATTACGCGAAGGAGGGCGGCAAAAGCAACAACATGGGCTGCGTGCTGCTGATACGGGCCCCCGGCGGACGAATCCTCCTGACTGCGGACATCGAGCAGGCTGCCGAAGCGCAGCTGCTGGCGCGCCACGCCGCGGATCCGCCGGGCCTGCGCGCCGAGGTCCTGCTGGTGCCGCACCACGGCAGCAAGACCTCATCGAGCGAAGCGTTCCTTGATGCGGTCTCTCCCAAACTGGCGATCATGCCGGTGGGCTATCGCAACCGCTTTCGCCATCCGCATCCGGCCGTGGAAGCGCGGTACGTCGAACGCGGCATTGCGCTCGCGCGCACCGACCGGCTGGGCGCAATCCACCTGCGCATTGCGCCGGACCGCAGGCTGGACGGGCCGCTTCCGGTGAGCGGGTATCGGCAGGCGCGGCAGCGCTACTGGATCGACCAGCCGGACCCGGCGGCCAGTGACTGACAGTCCGGGTCTGGCGCTAACTGGGGCCGTGTGTTGAACGGTAAGCCATGTACTTTTCGAACAGGTGCTCCATGGTCGACTTGCGGTTGTCCGGCTGCAGCCAATCAAGCGGCGAGAGGTTGACCACCCGCAGCACGACATCGACCGGCTGTTCGCCGATGTCGAGCACGTTGATGCAGCCCGGACTTTGTTCGAACGCGCCCAGCAACTCGCGTCGTCCGGTGGCCAGGTAGGACAGGATCGCCCGATTGACCGCACCATGCAGCACCAGAAGCATGGTGTCCCAGTCGCGGTCGGCGCGCAACGCATCGACTTCCGGCAACACGCGCTCGAGCATTTCGCCGACCGATTCGCCGCCGAGGAATCGAACGTCATGGTCAACCACGCCGTCGGTGGCGGCGGTGAACGAATGCAACAGGTCGCGCTCGGCGATCGAGGCTAGCCGGCCGCCGCGGATTTCCTGCATGCGATCGCGGGCCTCGATCAAGCCTTCGTGCCCGGTGGCCGCGGCGACGTGGCTCGCGGTTTGCACGGTGCGCGGCAGCCCGCTGGTGATGATGCGGTCGAACTTCACGCCATGCTCGCCGAACAGCCGACCGGCGGCGCCGGCCTGCGCGCGGCCCTTGTCGTTGAGCGGCACGTCCTGCGGCGGCAAGGGCTTGCCTTCCGGCGTGAAGTAGTCGACGCTGCCATGGCGCATCAGGTAGAGGCGCCGGCGCTTCCGGGAATTCATGCGCGCATCGTCCCCTCAGGCCGACTCGCCGGCCCGTGGCCGGAATGCGATGCGCCGCGTCAGCAACTGCCACCACATCACCCAGTCGCCCAAGAAGGAATAAAGCGGATGCTTGAACGTGGCCGGCCGGTTCTTTTCGAAGGCGAAATGGCCGACCCAGGCAAAACCGTACCCGGCCAACGGCAACAGCACCGCTATCCACCATTGCCGCGTGATGACCATCGCTGCGGCCAGCGCCAGCACGATGCTGCTGCCGATGAAATGCAGGGTGCGGCAGGTCGGGTTGCGATGCTCTCCCAGGTAGAACGGGTAGAAGTCGGCAAACGTGGCAAAGCGCTGTTCCATGGCCGCACTCAATCGCGATAACCACGGTCGATGCGGTCGAGCTTTCTCAACAGCCCCGGCCAGGCCAGTTGTCCGCCCAGGCCTTTCATCACCACCTTGGCCTGCGCGGTCGCGCCGTCGAGGATCGGCTGCGGCACGCGGATCAGTTCGCCGCCGCCCGATTGCGCGCGGATCTGGATGTTGCAGGTGGTTTCGAACAGGTACATGCCGAGGAAGGCATCGGCGATGGTCGGGCCCACCGTCAGCAGGCCGTGATTGCGCAACATCAGGAACATCTTGTCGCCCAGGTCGCGCACCAG
>DASUDU010000291.1:0-3598 GCA_036275435.1 Usitatibacteraceae bacterium
GGAACCGCGTTTTCCCCCAACGGCAGCACACACTTCGGCTACGGCGGCGCGGGTTTCCCTGCCTACCTGTCCGACGTGTTGACCGGCAGCGTGTCGTACCAGCGCGTCGGCGCCACGACGCCGACCAACCAGTTCGGCACCCTGGGGCAACTGACCAGCGCGGTGCTCGACGTCAACTTCACCGCGCGCACGCTCAACGCGGCGCTGGGCATCAGCATGCCCAATTCCGGCAGCCAGACCGGCGGAACCTGGAACCTGCAGGCGAGCAATGTGCCGTTCTCGTTCAATTCCTTCGTCGCCTTCACCGGCAGCGGACGGCTGACCGTGAGCAACGGCAACGGGCAGAACTCGAACAGCAATGCCGGCCTGTCCGGATGGATCGAAGGCAGCTTTGTCGGCGCCACGCTCAATGGCGCGCTGTTGGGCTATGGCATCCTCGACCAATCGAGCGCCAGCAGCGGTAGCTTCCAGTCGATCAACGGCGTGGTTGCCTTTGCCGGGCCGTCGCAGAACGCCGGCGCCTCGTATCGCGAGGGCCTGGTTTCGGATCCGCGCGGCGCGCTGTCCATCGCCAGTTTCCAGCGCTCGTTCGCCACCACCAACCGCCCGGACGAAGTCACGGTCGGCGCCAACGGCGCGGTCAGCGCGTTCGCCGCGCCGTATGTTTCCGGCAACCAGTTTGTCGGCCACCAGACTTACAGCCTGGGCAGCGCCAGCGTAACCGACAACGGCACCGATCCGGCAACCGGGCTGGTGTGGGGCCGCTGGACCGGCGGCACCGCGACCATTGGCGGGCAGTCGACCAGCCTCGCCAGTTCCAGCCTCCACTACATCTTCAGCGGCGCGCAATCGGGGCCGGTGTCGCTGCCGCTGACCGGCACGGGCACCTACGATGTGGTCGGCTCGACGCGGCCCACTGACGGCAACGGCAACGTCGGCACCTTCGGCTCCGCGACGCTCAACGCCAATTTCAGTGCGCGCACGGTCGACACCAGCGTCACGGTCGGCATCAACAACCAGACCTGGAACGGCAGCGCCAGCGGCGTGCCGATCTACCGCGACCAGTATTTCTTTGCCGCGGCGGGCAACCGCATCGCCGGAATTCCGGGTCCGGCGCAGTTCAATATCAGTTGCACGCCCAATTGCACCCCGCAGTTCCAGCGCGGCAGCATCGACGGCTTTTTCACCGGCCGCAGCGGGCAGGGTGCCGGCGTGATGTACAACATGAACGGCATCGCCGGGGCGGTGGCGTTTGCACGACGCGGGGGATAAAAATCGTTGACAGAGGTGGCGTTCCGGTCGATGTCGTCCGGAAATCCATGAAGAATTTAGGGTTTTTCAACATATTCCGAATCGTTTCAACAGCAACACGGATTTGCCAGGGGAATTGACGATGTTCAGAATCACCAGGCTCAGCCTGGCCGCAATGGCGCTTGTGTTTTTTTCGAGCCACGCCAGCGCGGCGATCTGCCAATTCAACCAGACCACCGGCGCGTGGAACGTGCCGGCGAACTGGAACAATTGCAGCACCGGCAATGGCGTGCCGGCCGGCACGCCCGGTCCGGCTGACCGCGCGGAAATCACCGCGGCCACGGTCACGCTCCCTGCCGGCGTGTTCCAGGTTGGCGATGTGTATTTGGGCAACTCGGTGATCCAGGGCGTGGGCACGCCGGCGACGCAGCTCGATATCGTCGCCGGGGGCACCATCGCCTGGGCCAGCGGAACACATACCTTCAACAACCTGAAAGTCACGTTCTCGGCCGTACCCCCGATTCCCGCCACCTCCGGCCCAAAATTCATCAACGATGCCGAATTCGTCGTCAACGCCGGAACCATCATGCAGGTCGGTGCCGTAAACGTCACCGGCACCCAGGGAAAACTCGTCATTGATGGCACCCTGCAGATATCCGGCAACCTCAACATGACAGGCGGCGCATCGGCGACCATTTCCAATGCCCTGGCACACTTGATTACAACCGGTTCATTGATTGTCAGCGGGGCGCTGGCCAACAACGGCAACATTTTTGTTTCTTCCGGCGACGTGCTGACCTTCGCGACCGCGCCGCAGTACACGAACCCCTTGGGCTCAAGTGCCCTGTGCGGATTGGGAACGGTTGCGGCTGTCGGCCAGGTTCTGACGGTTGAGGGAAGCATTTGCGGGAACTTGATTTTCAACGTCGGCACCCTGGTGGTCGGCAGCAGCCAGCCTTCGTTCCTTGATGCAGGAAGTCCCGACATCGGCGGTCTCGCCATCAACGGCAATCTGGTGCTCGGTCCCAACGCGACTGTCTTCTCGCAAATCGCGAAGGATATCAGCGCGGTATTGGTCGACCAGGTCAATGTGACCGGGAGCGTGACGATCGACCCGGGCGCAACCGCCGAATTCATCATCTCCGATATCGGCAACGGTATCTATGCACCGGTAACGAATGATGTGTTTATCTTCCTCACCGCCGGTTCGCTTACCGGGACCTTTGGCAACCGGATCACGCCGCCCGGCTTCAACTACAGCATCAACTACAACCCGGTCAGCGCAACCCTGGTGGTCGGCACCCAGATCGCCTCGGTCAACAACACCAGCGACTCCGGGCCGGGAAGCCTGCGTCAGGCAATCCTGGACGCAAATACCTGCGACTTTCCCGGCAACATCACCTTTGACCTGGGGCCTGCCGGCGGCACCATTTCACCGACCACGCCATTGCCACCGATCACCTGTGCCGGCACGGTCGTCAACGGCTATTCGCATCCGGGATCCTCGCCGAACACCAGCCCGACCGACTGGAACGCCAACCTGAAAGTCACGCTGGATGGATCGCTTTGCGGCGGTTGCACAGGGCTCCAACTGAATGCCGCCGGCCTCGATGTCAAGGGCATCAACTTCACCAATTGGCCCGCGCAGGCCGTGGGCATGACGGCGAATTCCGGCAATTCCACCGTTCGTGGCAATTACTTCTTCCAGAACACGGTTGGCGTCGCAACGGGTGGCGCCAGCGGCGTGAAGATCGGCGAGTTGCCCAATGCGGAAGACCGCAATGTCATCGTCCATTCGGTCAACGCGGGTGTGCAGATCAACGGCGACACCAATGCCAGCGTGTCCAACAACCTGATCGGACTTGGCGCCGGTGGTACGACAGGCCCCAACACCATTGGCGTCTTCAATAACAGTGCCACGAACACAATCGTCAAGAAGAACATCATCGCCCACAACAGCAAGGGGCTGGTGGTCAACGCCGGGCAAAACGTCGACTACCGCGAGAGCCGGTTTTACCTCAATCCCGTGATCGCGGTGGATTTGCTCAATGATGGACCGACCGCCAACGATGCGGGCACGCCGCCCTACGACACGGATACCGGACCAAACGGGTTGCTCAATTTTCCGATCATCGGCACCATCACGCCGCTGTCGGCCGGCGTGGTCTCCGTCAATTACCAGATCAAGTCCACGCCGAACTCCCAGATCGACGCGTATTTTTGCGTCAACCCGCCCGGAGAATCGCAGTGCCGGATCCTCGATCCGATCGGCTCGGGTTTGACGACCGATGCGAGCGGCCTAGCCAGCGGCACGCGCTCGCTCAGCCCGGTCAATGCCGGGGACGTC
>DASUDU010000292.1:0-2526 GCA_036275435.1 Usitatibacteraceae bacterium
CGGGAAAACACCAATACTGGCGCGGGTTTCCGGCCGCAATTGCCTGAAACACCGCGCCAGGCTTGGTGATTTCATTCGCCAGGACCGCGCGCTGCCTCACGCCGGCTGCGCGAACCGCGTCCGGCGAATTGACTTGCGGCGGGAAACTGAAGTTTTGATTGCGCGAAACACCGGTTGGCGCTCTAATCGACATCCGCACCTCCAAGTGCAACAAGAATGATTGGGAGATCGATCATGCGCCACGATCACCGCAGCATTCTGCTCCCTGCTCTTGCCCTGACGGCCTTGCTGCCGTTTTCGCCGGATGTCATCGCGCAGTGGACCTATCGGGTCGCACCGGACCCGATCATTCGCAATATCAGTGTTTTTGCCAACAACCCGTCGGGGGGAACCAACACGCTGATCGTGTCGACGCTGACCGACGGCATGTACAAGATCACCGACACGGGCAACCAGCAGACCAGCACCTTGCAAAAAATCAACAACGGCCTGCCGGTTGTCGAGGTGCGCGCCCACGCGGCGATCACGCCAGTGCCGTCGACGAACCCGATCACGGACATCTACGCCGCGACCGACGGCGCGGGGCTTTACAAGACCACAGACGGCGGCGCGTCGTGGCTGCCGCTCAATGGCGCGGGGGCGACCGCCATTGGCTGCGTCAACATCCGCAGCCTGACCGTGGATACATCGACAATACCACGCACCCTGATCGTCGGCACCGCCTGCCGCAACAGCAGCGGTTTTTACAAGAGCACCGATGACGGAGCAACCTGGAACCGCCTCGGTGGTGCGACCCTGCCCAGTGACGTGGTGATCTCCGCCCTGCTGCGGGACACGCCAACCAACACATACTATGCCGCGACCTCAAACTACGGCATCTACAAGAGCACCGACGCCGGTGCAACCTGGTCGCTTGCCAACACCGGCATCACGCCGCCGGCCGCCTCGTTCAGCGTGTTCAACGTGCAGTTCAACGGCGCCGCACCCAACAACCTGCTGGCCTATGTGCATGGCAGCGGCGTGTATCGATCGACCGACGGCGGCAGCAACTGGACCCTGAGCGACAGCGGTTTGCCTGCGGGGTATGCCGCACTTGGCGGCATCCAGAAGGAAAGCAACGCGATCCTGTACCTGGGACTGGACAAGCAAGGCATCTACAAGAGCACCAACAACGGCGCGAACTGGGCCCCTTGGGGCAACAGCAGCAGCAACGAAAGCGCCCAATTCGCCCGATCGCTGGCAATTTCCGGCACAACTTACTACATCGGTACCCTCGATGGCCTCCGCAAGACCACGGACGGTGCCATCAATATCAACAGCATTGGGAACAACTTCAATGGCGGCGGGCGCATCAACGCCATCACCCACGACCGCGACGTGCCGTATCGGGCCTACGTGACCGCAGCCAGCGTGTACCGGCTCGACTATGTTTACGGCGACTGCAATGCCGGGTGCTTCCCGATGGACAGCGGGGTGACCGGCAACGCCATCGAAGGCGCGGTCTACCAGGACCAGGGCAATCCGGCGGTCTTCTACATCACCACCAGCAACCGCGGAATTTTCAAAAGCAGCAACGGCGGGACATCCTTTGCGCCGATCAACAACGGCCTGCCCAGCATGATCGGCCAGTCCAGCCGGCTGGCGATCGACCCGAACAACTCGCAAATCCTCTACCTGGGCCTGAACGACGCGGCCGGGGTGTTCAAAAGCACGGACGGCGGCGCCACTTGGACCGCAACCAACAGCGGACTGGCCAGCGCCGAGGCCCGGTCGATCAACATCGTCACGATCGACCCGAACAACTCCACCATTGTTTATGCGGCGACCGATGCGGGGCTGTTCAAGTCGGTCGACAGCGGAGCGACCTGGTCGCTCAAGTATTCGGCAACCGATAGCGGCGGCTCGCCGCTCCCGGTCAACGTCGTGCGGGTCCGTGACGGCAATTCGCTGGAGCTGTACATTGCCAACAACCATGCCAACGCCAACGGCACGCTGGCCACATCGTCGGGCGTGCACAAGAGCATCGATGGCGGCAATACCTGGACCAAGATCCTGTCGAACCAGGCCGCATCGCAGGTGCGGGTGCTGCTCAACGGCGACATCTATGCCGGTATTTCGGCACCATCCGGCAATCCGGCGGTGTGGCTGTCCACCGACGGCGGTGCCTCGTTCAGCCCGTATTCCGGCGGCTTGAATGGCAGCGACATCCGCACCTTCGGCGTTGCCGCGGATCGCTCGGCGATGCTCTCCCTGTCGCTCGAAAACGGGCTGTACACGCACAATGCTGCCGGCCCGCCGCCCTCGGTCGCGCTCTCGGCCGCGATCGCCGAAGCGCCGGGCGTGTTCTCGCGCGTATTCCTCGGCTATCAAACCGTCGGCACCACCAGTGCGAGCAAGGCCGTCACCGTCACCAATACCTCGGGCTCGACGGCTACCGTCGTCGGGTTCGGTTCCAGCGACAACGATCAGTTCGCGGTTCAAAGCCATAACTGTCCGTTGTCATTTGCACCCGGTGCCTCCTGCACG
>DASUDU010000293.1:0-3203 GCA_036275435.1 Usitatibacteraceae bacterium
AGCACGTCGTCGATCGGAATCAGCCGCAGGTTGGCGCCGATGTTGGCCTTGATCCACTTCAATCGCTCGCCCTGCGGGTTGAGCTTGGCCGAAATGTGGCGCACCAGCGTTTCCAGGTCCTGCGTCGGCGCGCCGGAGGAGGCCGAGGCGCCAAGCCGCTCCTTGAGCCGCGCAATCGCCGCGACGAGCCGCTCGTCGCTGTACGGCTTCAGGATGTAGTCGATCGCGCCGGTCTCGAAGGCCTCCACCGCGTACTGGTCGAAGGCGGTGACAAACACCACGTGGCATTTGAGTTCGCGATTCGAGGCAAGGCTCTTGGCAACCTCGACACCGGTCATTTCCGGCATCTGGATGTCGAGGAAAGCAAGCCGCGGCTGATGCTCGGCGATGGCCTCGAGCGCGGCCTCGCCGTCGCCGACGTCGGCGAGGATTGCAAGCTCGGGCCAGAGCTTGCCGAGCTTAGCTTTCAGTTGGGCGCGGAGGATCGGTTCATCTTCCGCGATGATCGCGGTGAATTCAGGGTTCATGTTTCGATGCGCGGGACCAAGGTTGAATCATTCGGCGATTGTCGCTCATCCGGCCGCGTTCGTGGCTTTCTTCTTCTTGCGATGCACAAAAAACCAGTACGCCGCACCGCCGACGAGGATGAACGGCGCCAGCGCCGGGAACAGCGATACGAGGATGATCAGCGGGATGATCAGCAGCAGCCCGGCCAGCAGCAGGCCCAGCCCGTAGAGGACGCCGACCACGATCAGCAGCACCAGCGCCACGGCGCAGAAACCGACGAGCAGCGCCACGCCGCCCACTGCCGCGCCTTCGAGCCCTTCGAGCTGCATTCCGCCGATGTTGACCGGCAGCACCCCGGCCAGCATGGCCGCGAAGGCCAGGCCGAACAGCACGCCGACGCTGATCATCAGCGTGATGAACGTGGTCGACATGATCCGTGCCCACACGCCGTGCGTGGTGGCGGCGGCGCTCTTGCTGCGGTCCCACCAACCAAGCCAGCCCGGGCGCGGCGCCGGCTTCGGCGGCGCCGACGCAGCGCTGGCCGCCGGCAGCGGCTCGGCCGGAACTTCGATGGTCGCGACCACGCCCTTCGGATCGTTCGATTCCAGCGTCAGCCGGCCGTGCTCGCCATAGAGCGCAATCAGCCGCTCGCGGATGTTCGACAGCCCCAGCCCGGAGCCGGCGGTCGCGGACATTTCCGACAAACCCTTGCCGGTATCCTTGACGGCGATGCGGATGCGCTTGCCCAGCGCGGTCATCATCGGCGTGACCACCACGTCGATGCGCCCGCCTTCCTTTTGCGGCTCCAGCCCGTGCTTGATGGCGTTTTCCACCAGCGAGGGCAGCATCATCGGCGGGAACGGCGTCTTCAAGAGATCGTCGGCACAGTCGATGCCGAAGTCGAGCCGCTCGCCCATGCGCATCTTCAGGATGTTGAGGTAGGCGCGCACCAGTTCGATTTCCTGGCCGACGGTCGAGGTGTTCTCGCGCATCTTCGGCAGCGAGGAGCGCAGGTACTGGATCAGGTGCCCGGTCATCTGGTTGGCCTGGTTGGGGTCGACCTCGGTGAGTGCCTGCACATTGGCCAGGGTGTTGTACAGGAAGTGCGGCTCGACCTGCGCCTGCAGCGCCTGCAAGCGCGCCTCGACGACCTGGCGGTTGACATCGCTTTGCTCGGCTTCCTTCTTCTTCTGTTCGGCGAATTCCTGCGCGCGGCGCGAGCGGCCGATGAACACCTTGGCCACCAGGATCATGATGAACAGCGGGATGAAGATCACCACCGCGGCCGAGCCGATGCCGATGCGCCGCACGTCGGAGGCCACCGAGCTCTTGATGGTTTCGCGCAGGTCCGGCGGCAGCGGCGGCAGGGGCGGGTCGGGCAGGTCGATCTTCACGCCGCCCTTGTCGTCGAGCGCGATGTTGCCGCTCACGCGCTTGCCGGCAATGGTGCCGTCGAAACTCACGCCGTCTGCGGCAACCGGCACTTTGGGTGCGTCCGGCGTGCCCGGTGCGGCGGGCGCTTTCGGCGGCGCCGGGTGCGGCTTGGCCGTGCCGCGCGCATCGGCCAGCGGCATGTTGAGTTTTTTCACCACGCCCTTTTCGTCGATGCTGACGCTGCCCGAAGCGCCCTCACCCTTGCTGGCGTCGACACCGATCTTGACGCCCTCGCCCAGGTTGATGCCGATGGAGATGCCGCGCTTCATCGCGTCCTTGAGCTTTTTGACTTCCTCGCGCGCGGTGGTTTCCTTGGCGCGCGCATCGGCGATCATGTCGTCGAAAGCCTTCAGTGCCGCGCTGGTGTCGGCGCCGGTGCTCTTGAGCTTGTCGGCCGCGTCGCGCTTGGCCTCCTCGACCGCTTCGCGCGCCGTCGTGGCCGCGTCGAGGGCGCTTTGCGCCGCGTCGACGGCCGCTTGCATCGCCGCGTTGCTCGCCTCGCGCGCGGCTTCGCGCGCCGAGTTGACAGCCTCTTTCTGGGCAGTGTAGATCTCGCGTCGCGCCTGGGCGATCTCGGCCAGCGCATGCTCGAGTTCGGCGCGCCGCGCCGGATCGGCGCTGCGATCCTTGATCGCCTCGACGATGTTCTCGGCGAAATTGAGCGCGCTGTCACCGACCGCCTTGTCGATCTCGCGCTTGATGGCGGCGCGCTCCTCGGGCGTGGCGCCGGTTTCGCTCATGCGGATCACCTTCACCGGCGCCGAAACCGCGACCAGCAGCAGGAGCACCGAGAAGCCAAGGAGGATCATCGCCCACCAGGGGGTGCGATGGATGAAGTTGCCGAAGGCCTTGAACATGATGAATTCCGCGAGCAGTTTACGCGAGGGGTTTGCGTCGCCGCGCACCCTCGTCCACGCTGCCAGAGTAGGGGTGCCGGACGCCCGGCTCAAGGCGGCGACGGTGGAACTGCGGATTTCGCCCGACCAAGCGCAGAAAGCGCGGACGAATTGCGCGGCTTTGAGAGTGCAAAACAGTGTGTCTTTGGCAAAACACAAGGGCTGGCGGGCGTTTCCGGGGAAAAACGGCCGGAAAGGCCCGCCAGTGCTGGACTTTTTCCGTGGCTCAACGAGTTGGCGGCGCCGTTTCGCGGTACGCCGTCGCAATGCAAGGAACTGTCCGCCGCGTCAATCATCGAGGCAGATGCGGGCGTGGCGGCGACTCCGGCGACCCGATCGCGTGCAACTACATCTGCCGGAACAGGT
>DASUDU010000294.1:0-6378 GCA_036275435.1 Usitatibacteraceae bacterium
GCCGACCACCGGCAACCAGACCAGTTCCTTCTTGATGATCCAGACGGCGCGCGGGATGTGGCACAGGATGAAGATGGTCTCCCAGGCGGACTGGTGTTTGGCCATCGAAATGCACGGGTGGTTCGGGATGTTCTCCAGGCCAGCGATGCGATAGCGCATGCCGCAGACGTAGGTCGCCATCCACAGCTCGACGCGGCCCCAGGTTCGCGCGCATTCATAGCCGGCGCGGGCATGGATGAGGCTCGCCGGCAGCGTGAACAGGCCGAAGAAGACGGTGTTGACGATCGACAGCACGAAGAACAGCGTTGAGCGCAGGAAGACCATTCCCGATCGTCCCTCAGTGCGTGACCGGCGCGGCCGCTTCGTCGATCAGCGCATCGACGGCCGCGGCGAGGTCGGCATAGATGCGCGTACCGTCCGGCAGCCCACCTTCCTTTTGCGTCTTCTTGCCCTTACCGGTCAGCACCAGGATCGGCAGGCACCCGACCTTGACCCCGGCCTGCAGGTCGCGCAACGAGTCGCCGATGGTCGGGACGCCGGCCAGCCCGGTACGGTAACGCATGGCAATGTCCTCGAACATGCCGGTGTCGGGCTTGCGGCAATGGCATTGCTGCTCGGCCGTGCACGGGCAGAAAAACACCGCATCGATGTGTCCGCCCTGGCGGAACACCATCTCGGTCATCTTGTCGTTGATGGCGTTGAGTGTGGCCATGTCGAACAGACCGCGTCCGATGCCCGATTGGTTGGTCGCCACCACCACGCGGTAACCGTTCTGGTTGAGCCGGGCAATCGCCTCGATCGAGCCGGGTATCGGCTTCCATTCGTCCGGCGACTTGATGAAGTTCGCCGAATCGACGTTGATCACGCCGTCGCGGTCGAGGATCACCAGCTTGCGCTCTGGGTTCATGGCAGTGCCTCCTTCACGCCGCCAGTTTCGACAAATCGGCGACGCGGTTCATCAGCGCATGCGCCTCTCCCAGCAAGGCGAGGCGGTTGATGCGCAGCGCCGGGTCCTCGACGTTGACCATCACTTCATCGAAGAAGGTATCAACCGGCCCCTTGAGCGGGGCAAGCGAGGTCAGCGCGGCGGTGTAGTTGCCGGCCGCGAAATACGCGTCGAACGCCGGGCGCGCGGCCTGCAGTGCATCGAACAGCGCGCGCTCGGCCGGCTCGGCCATGCGCTCGCGATCGGGGTTGGCGAAGGCCTGGTCGGCCTTCTTCAGGATATTGCCGATGCGCTTGTTGGCCGCGGCAAGGCTTTGCGCTTCCGGGAGCTTGGTGAACGCACGCACCGCGGTCAGCACGGCCGGGGCCACATGCACACCCGCGCCGAGGCTGCCCAGCACTGCCTCGACTTCGTTGGCGCTGTTGCCCTGGTCCTTCAACAACCCGCGCAGGCGTTCGAACAGAAAATTCTCCAGGTCGGTGTAGGCAGCCGTGACCAGGCCAGGCGGGAAGGCCGCATAGGCCAGATCGACCAGTTTCGGCAGCGGCAGCACGATCTGCCGCTCGATGAGCATGCGCAGCACGCCCAGCGCGTGGCGCCGCAGGGCGAACGGATCCTTGTCGCCGGTCGGCTGCTGGCCGATACCGAACAGGCCGGCCAGGGTTTCCATCTTGTCGGCGATGTCCACCGCCAGCGCGACGGGTGATGCGGGCAGCGCATCACCGGCAAAACGCGGCTGGTAGTGCTCGGCGATGGCATCGGCTACCACTGCCGGCTCGCCATCATGCAAGGCGTAGTAGCGCCCCATGGTGCCCTGCAATTCGGGAAACTCGCCGACCATGTCGGTAACCAGGTCGGCCTTGGCAAGCAGCGCCGCACGGTCGGCGTGCTGCACCTCGGCGCCGATCGCCGCCGCCACGGACCGTGCGATCGCACGCACGCGTTCGACACGATCGGCCTGCGAGCCCAGCTTGTTGTGGTACACGACGCTGGCGAGCTTCGGAATGCGCGCTTCGAGGCGGGTCTTTTTGTCGGTTTCGAAGAAGAACCGCGCATCGGCAAGTCGCGGGCGCACCACGCGTTCATTGCCTTCGACCACCGGGGTCGGGTCATCGAGGCGCATGTTCGAGACGATGAGGAAGCGGCTCGACAATCCCCCTTCATTGAGAAACAACGGAAAGTACTTCTGGTTGAGTTTCATGGTGAGGATCAGGCATTCGGCCGGAACCGCGAGGAATTCGCGGTCGAACTGGCCGACGTAGACGGTCGGCATCTCGACCAGCGCGCTTACCTCGTCGAGCAGTGCCTGGTAGTCCTCGTACTCGCCGAGCGTGGTGTCCTGTTCGTCGGCGCGCTGGCGCAGCATGCGGTGGATTTCCTCGCGCCGCGACTTGAACGAGGCGATGACGCCGCCCTCCTTTTCAAGCCGCTGCTCGTACTCGTCGGCGTGCGCCAGCACAATGTCCCCGGCGCCCTGGAAGCGATGACCGTGCGTGATGCGGCCGGCGCTCAGCCCAAGCACGGAAACCGGGACCACATCCCGGCCGTGCAAGGCGACCAGCGCATGCGCGGGACGGACGAACTGCACCGTGGTACGGCCATCGGCCAGCTGGTAGCTCATCAGCTTGGGCACCGGAAGCGCGGCCAGCGCGTCTTCCAGCGCGCCTTGCAGCCCCTCCACCAGGGTCGAGCCGCGCACCACGTCGCACAGGATCAATTGCGCGGCTTTGCCCTCGCCCTCGCGCCGCAGTTGCGCGACGTCGGCGTCGGCCTTGCCCAGGGCGGCCAGCTTCTTGACCAGCGCCGCGCTGGGCCGGCCGTCGGCATCGAGCCCGACCGAAACCGGCATGAGTTTGCGTTCCACCGCCTGGTCGGGCGCTTGTGCGCGCACCGCAGCCAGATGCACGGCCAGGCGCCGCGGCGTGGCAAACGCCGTGGCCGGTCCCTCCGCCAGCAGGCCGCGGCGCGCCAAGCCATCGCCAAGGCTCTGGGCAAACGCCTGCCCGAGCTTGTTCAATGCCTTGGGCGGAAGCTCCTCGGTGAACAATTCGACGAGCAACGGTGCCGTGCTCATGCCGCCTCCTGCGCCGCATTCCCGAGCATCGGGAAGCCGAGGCGCTCGCGCGACTCGTAGTAACTCCTGGCCACTTCGCGCGCCAGGTTGCGAATCCGCCCGATATAGGCCGCGCGCTCGGTTACCGAAATCGCCCCATGCGCGTCGAGCAGGTTGAAGGTGTGCGCCGCCTTGAGCACCTGCTCATAGGCCGGCAGGGCGAGCTGGCGCTCCATCAGGTGGCGGGCATTGCCCTCGAAGTCGGCGAAATGCCGGAGCAGGGCTGCCACGTTGGAATGCTCGAAGTTGTACGCCGACTGCTCGACCTCGTTCTGGTGGAACACGTCGCGATAGGTCAGCACCCGCTCGTGCCCGGCCTCCTGCCAGGTCGTCCAGGTCAGGTCGAACAGGCTTTCCTTCTTTTGCAGGTACATGGCCAGGCGCTCGAGCCCGTAGGTAATCTCCCCGGTGATCGGTTTGCATTCGAGCCCGCCAACCTGCTGGAAATAGGTGAACTGGGTGACTTCCATGCCGTTCAACCAGACTTCCCAGCCCAGCCCCCAGGCGCCCAGCGTCGGATTCTCCCAGTCGTCCTCGACGAAGCGAACGTCGTTGCGCTGAAGGTCCAGACCCAGCGCGGCCAGCGAGCCAAGGTACAGGTCGAGGATGTTGGGCGGCGAGGGCTTGAGCACCACCTGGTACTGATAATAGTGCTGCAGGCGGTTGGGGTTTTCGCCATAGCGCCCATCCTTGGGCCGCCGAGACGGCTGCACGTAGGCGGCGCGCCAGGGCTCCGGTCCGAGGGCGCGCAGGAACGTTGCGGTATGCGAGGTACCGGCGCCGACTTCCATGTCGTAGGGCTGGAGGATCGCGCATCCCTGCTCGTTCCAGTAGTTCTGGAGCGTGAGGATGACTTGCTGGAATGTGAGCATGGCGCCTGCGGGTGATATGCTGGAACACCCTATTTTACGGGGTGGCGAGCGCCCCACCCAATTCCGCGCCCATGAACGATGCGTCCACCGCGCCCGGCACCGCGCCGGTCTGGCAAACCCACCTCGGCGACGGCGTCGATGACGGCACGGTCTACGCCGGGCATTTCAATCCGGCCCTGCTGGAATCCTTTGCCCACGCGCCGCGCACGTTGCTCGACATCGGCTGTTCATCCGGGCTCCTCGGCGCGGAAGTCAAACGACGGCATCCGGCCTGCCGGACCATCGGCGTCGAGCCGCACCGCTCGACTGCAAATGCCGCCGCGAAGCGCCTCGACCAGATCGTCCAGGCACGCTTCGAGGATGTCGACTTCGCCGCGCAGGGCATTTCCCCCGGAAGCATCGACACGGTGGTCGCTGCGGACGTCCTCGAGCATATGGTGGATCCGTGGCGTGCGATGCTCAAGCTCAAACCGCTTCTGACACCAGACGCCCAGATCATCATCAGCCTGCCAAATGGCCGTCACTTGCGGTTCCTCCACGGACTGCTCGACCAGGGCGAATGGCGCTATGCGGAGCGCGGCATTCTCGACATCACCCACCTGCGCTTCTTCTCCCTGAAGACGTTCGGCGAACTGCTTGCCCAAACCGGTTATCGTGCCGAGCACTGCAACTACTTCCTCGACCAGTCGCTCGAGGATTTCTACCAGAAGAACATCCAAAAACCCAACATCAGCTTCGGCATCGGGCGGCTGGTCATGAACAACGTGACGCCGCAGGAACTGACCGAGCTTTGCACCTGGCAGTTCTTCATCCGGGCGCGCCCGCTGCCCTAGCGCGCCAGGCCCGTGTTCCAGCCAGTGCGATCAGCGCCGCGCACAGCGCCAGCGCCGGCGCATCGCCCCAGCGCATATAGGGCGTCACGCCGCGCCGCGGGGTAAACACGACGGGCAGCACCCCGGTTTCGAACTGCGGCAAGGCGGCAAAGATCTCGCCGCGCTCGTTGATGGCCGCGGTCACGCCGGTATTGGTGGCGCGCAGCATCCAGCGCGCAGTTTCCAGCGCACGCAGCTGGGAGAACTGCGCATGCTGGCTGGCCGCCAGCGAACGGCCGTACCAGGCCATGTTCGACAAGTTGATCAGGACATCGGCCTCGCGTGCGGCCGGCGCGATCTCGCCGCCGAAGGCATCTTCATAGCAGATGTTCACCGCCGCCGCGATTCCGGCGACCCTGAGCAGCGGCGCGTCCGGAGCGCCGGGCGTAAAGCCGGCCAGCGGAATCTGCAGCCACCGGTAGACCCACGAAAACAGCGGCGGCATGAACTCGCCGAACGCCACCAGGTGGCGCTTGTCGTAACGCTGGCCATCCGTGCTGCCCAGGACAATCGCGCTGTTGGCATAGCGAAACGCGCCCGAAGCCGGATCGCGGCGTTCGGCCACCGGCACGCCGAGGACCAGCTCCGACTTGCGCTCGCGCAGCGACGCACCAAGGTCGGCAAGGTATTCCGGCGGCAGATCGTGCAGGAACCCCGGAAGCGCGGTCTCCGGCAGGACGATCAGCGGCGCGCTACTGGAGCGGACCAGGTCGCGGTACAAGCTGAGCGTGCGCTCGAACGCCTCGGCGCGCCACTTGATCTCCTGCGGGATATTCCCCTGCACCAGCGCGGCTTCGACCGGCGGACCGGATGGAACACTCCATTCGATGCGGCCGGCAAGCGCCCCCGTTGCGAGCACAACCGCGATGCCGGCGGCGATGCCTGCTTTTGCACGCCGGCTCGCGTGGACACCGCGCAGCCAGGGCGAGAGCAGCAGCACGCCAGCGGCGACCATCGCAACAAGCAGGCTGAGCAGGGCAGCGCCACCGAGCGGGGCAAAACCGGCCAGCGGCACTGGCAGCAGCCCGCCCGGCGTCTGGCTTGTCCCGATATTGAGCCAGGGAAAGCCAGTCAGGAACCATCCGCGCAGGAACTCGGCGAGCACGAACATTGCCGGGAAAACCATCAGCATTGCGACAAACGCCCCTACACCGGTGCGGACCACCAGCCATCGCGCGCACCATCCGGCAAGAGCGGGAAACAGCGCGAGGTAGCCGCAAAACAGCAGGATCGCCATGCCAGCCAAAATTGCCGGCATGTTGCCGTACACGTGCAAACTCACATAGAGCCAGGATACGCCGGCGAGAAACATTCCCATGCCCCAGCGCCACCCGGCGAGGAACGCGCCCCAGGCGCCGGGAGCTCGCCACCAGG
Source organism: Usitatibacteraceae bacterium (assembly GCA_036275435.1). Taxonomy (GTDB): domain Bacteria; phylum Pseudomonadota; class Gammaproteobacteria; order Burkholderiales; family Usitatibacteraceae; genus UKL13-2. Next base: position 6,178 of record DASUDU010000294.1, read on the forward strand.
CGGCGAACAGAACGCCAAGCGACAACAGCGCAGCCGGCCACAGGTAGAACGGCGCAAACGCGAGGACACCGGCAGCGCCGGCGAAAAACTCGATCAAGGCCCTGCGCAGCGCGGCCGCGCGGCCGGTCATGCGGCGCGCTGCCCGGGGTCGGCGCGGGGTGCGTCCGGGACGAGGCGCTCGACGAGCAGGGAATGCAGCTT
>DASUDU010000295.1:0-8106 GCA_036275435.1 Usitatibacteraceae bacterium
CGCGGCAACTGCAATGGTTGTCGATGTTGCAATCCCACTCTACTGGCGCCACTCGGCGCCGAACCGTGCGCTTACGCCCGACCCGCATGCAAATACTTCCTTGATATGTGAGCAGCGTCAGGAAAGCGCGCGAAATCTGCTATGCCGCTTCACCGCCGTGAAATCGTCGGCGCAAAATTGCCATCGAGTGATGTGTAGGTTCGCCGCCAAGGGATTGGCAAACGCGCGGCCTGCAGGGCGCGCGGCCCATGCCAGTCCAGCAGCGGCGCGTTTCTGGGATGTCCAAACAGGAGACAACAATGGATCCCGCATACTTCCTGAGCAAGAAAGTGTTTCGCCCCCCTGGCGATCGCCCGGGGTTGTTCGTACGATTGCGCGGTCTGTCCGCGCGCGTGTCGGCCTGCGTTTCCGGGCTGTCGTTCGTGGCCGCCAGCGCGCTGTGGATCGCAATGCTGGTGGCCTCCGGGCCGGTATCGGCCTACGAGGCCTTCCAGAACGGCCGGTTGCGATTCGGCACCGGCGCCGAGGCGTCAGTCAACGCCGGAGGGACGCTGCAGCAGCCCTTCTACTACGATTCGGTCTTGGGCGGCGGCGGCTGGTACAAGCTGACCTACAGCAGCTATCCGCTCAATATCGCCATCGGCGTCGGCGGGGACGGCACCAGCAACTGGAACCTGAACGGGTCGATTTCCCAAGACCCGGCGCTGAGCGGACAACTGCTCGATGTCGCCAATTTCGTCCGTACCTCCGGCAGCATGGGCTACGGCACCATCATCTCCAAAGGCAACGTCACCGTTGGCGGGCAAACCTTCGAGGTGCGCAACAGCTATTCGCTGGGGCAGACCGACTCGTTCATTCGCATCACCACCCGCATTACCAATACCGGAGCGGCGCCGTTGCAGAACGTGCGCGTCTGGGTCGGCACACGGGATGACTGGGTGGGGACCACCGACAGCCCGACCAAGCGCCGCGGCAACCTGGTGAACGGAGTCTTCACACAGCTGACATCGCCGGCGACGCGCTCGGCGGCGCTGCAGGTATCCTCCGGCTCGACCGGCGTGCTGTTCTTTTCGACGTCCTCGCGCGCCTACACCAGCATCAACAACTGCTGCAGTTTTTCCAATTCCTACGGGCAGAATCCCGAGACTTCCGCCATCACCCTCACCAACGACGGCTCGTACGCGCTGTTTGTGCGGATGAATGACCTGGCCGCGGGCCAGAGCGACGAATTCACCTGGTTCTACGCCGCCGGCGAATTGGGCAACCTGGGACAGATCGTTGCCGCAGTGGGTGCGGCAGCGGCGATCACGCTGCCGATGAATGGACCGGTGACGCCGTTCACTCCGGTCTCCAGTTCCGGTGGAACGGGACCGTTCACGTACTCGATCAGCCCGCCGCTTCCGCCCGGATTGACCTTCAACACCAGCAATGGCCAGATCAGCGGTACGCCGCTGGCGCCGAGCCCGACCACGGTCTATACGGTAACCATCACCGACTCCGTGCCGAGCTCGACCAGCGCGACCTTCACGATGACGGTCACGAGCGGCACGACGCAAGTCAGTGTGAGCTCCTCGGTCAATGTGGCCGCGTTTGGCGCCCCGGTGACGGTGCGCGCCGAAGTGACCGGCACCAATCCGACGGGAACCGTGACTTTCACCGTCATCTACAAGGGCGCGGACGACACAGTGATCTTGCCGGTTTGTGTGGACGTGCCGCTGGTGGCCGGCAGCGCGGAATGCATCGTGCCGGGCGAGTTCCACAAGGTCAGCCCGATTTCCTACCATGTTGCCTACAGCGGCGATGCACAGAATCCGCCGCTGATCACCAGCCTCCTGCAACTGGTGACGCTGACCCGCTCGACGCTGACCGCGGTGGCGGCTCCACAAGCGCCGCTGGCCGGGCGCAACCTTGCGCTGAACGCCATGGTGGTGCAGCCGGGGCTGACCGGCAAGGTCACCTTCTACGAGCACGGCATGCCGCTTCCCGGATGTTCCGAGGTGGCGCTCGCGCCGATCGGCGGCAGCACCGATGCCGGGACCGCAACGTGCAGGATCAATGCGGTGGCAGCCGGAAACCACATGTATGCCGTCACGTTGCCCCACACGTCCGGGTCGGGATTCGAACAAGTAGCCGTCGCGGTACATGTCGCGGCGGCGGGGCCGGAAGACTATTCCGACCTCTGGTGGGGCGGCACGGCCGAGAACGGCTGGGGGATGTCGGTCACGCAGCACGGCACCACCCAGTTTGCGGTGCTGTTCGTTTACGACAGCGCCGGCAACCCGGTCTGGTACACCATGCCCGGCGGCACCTGGAACGCTGCAGCGGATGCCTACAGCGGTTTGCTGTACCAGCCGACCGGGACTCCGCATACCGCGTACGACGCCTCGCAATTTCGCGCCAATGACCCGGTGGGCACGCTGACCATCACCTATGCCGGCCAATCCACGGCGTCGCTGGCGTACACGATCAACGGCGTCTCCGGCACCAAGCAGGTGGTTCGCCAGGGCTACCCGGGCGAAGATGGCCGCTCGCGCGTGATGGTCGCCGACATGTGGTGGGGAGGCAGCAAGGAATCCGGCTGGGGCCTGAGCATCGACCAGCACGGCGGCGTGCTGTTCCCGATCTGGTACACCTACGACGCGACCGGCAAGACCTGCTGGTTCACCGTGCCGGGCGGATCCTGGAACGGCACAACCTTCACCGGCGATGTCTACCTGTCGACCAGCGCGCCCTGGCTGGGCGTGCGCTATGAATCGACGGCATTCAGCCCGCGCAAGGTCGGCACCCTGAGCCTGACCTTCATCGACCAGGAAACCGCCACCATGCGCTACACGGTGGAGGGCTTCACGCACATCGATACGCTGGTCCGTCAGGGATTCTGACCTGGCATCGTCGGATCATCGGCCCGGCCGCTCCGCAGGGGGCGGCCGGGCTTGTTTTCAGGCCTGCCGGACGCAGCGGCGACGATCAGATAAACGCCGGGGCGCGGCGGCGCATATGAACTGCGTTCGGATGTTGCCCGAGTTCGACTACTGCGCGACTAACGGGATTCGACCGGCGGCCCGACCAAGTCCCAAAGGTTCCCGTATAAGTCGGCAAAGACCGCCACCTTGCCGTAAGGCGCGACAACCGGATCGCGCACGAAGCGCACGCCGCGACGCTGGTAGGCCTGGTAGTCGCGGTCAAAATCGTCGGTCTGCAGAAACAGGAATACACGGCCACCGGTCTGGTTGCCGACATGCCGCGCTTGCTCGTCGTTGCTGGCGCGGGCAAGCAGCAGCCTGGACTCCGTCGATCCGGGCGGCGCGACGACCACCCAACGCTTGCCCTGCTCGGGAACGGGCGAATCCTCGAGCAGTGAAAATCCGAGCGTGCCCACAAAAAAGTGAATCGCTTCGTCGTAATCGCGCACCAGCAGCGCAACCAGGCCGAGCGATTGCTTCATGACGCCTTGCATTGCGTGCCGCCGGTCGCGTTTGCGACCGCCGCCACGGCGGCGACCTTCTCGCGTACGCGTTCGTCGAAGCGGGCGACGCTGACCACCACGCGCTCGTGGCGGCCCTCGCCGATCAGGTCGCGCTCGTCATGCGCCTCAAGCCGGAATTGCACGGTGCGCCCCTCGACACCGGTCACCTCGGCGCGCGCGATCACCTTCATTCCCACCGGCGTGGCCGCGACATGCGAAATATCGAGCCGCGTGCCCAGGCTCTGGTGTCCCTCGGGCAGCAGGTGTTCACACGCTTTCAGCGCCGCGGCCTCGAACAGGTTGATGAGCACCGGGGTCGCCAGCACGCGGATCTTTCCGGAACCGACTTGCGCGGCGGTATGCGAAGGGTCCACAGTCAGGGTCACCTCGCCGCGCAGTCCGGCGGGGATGTCAAGCTTGAGCGGCATTTTGCGTGAAGGGCCGGGTTACTTCTGGCCTTCGGGAAGCGCCTCGACGCGGCCGTTGACGATGATCGCCGGACGGCGCGTGCCGTCCTTGGACATCGCCACGCCCTTGGCGCGCTGGCCGCCTTCCTCGAACACACCCTCGAACCACGAGCCATCGTTGAAGATGAACATGCCCTCGCCCTTGAGCGCGCCGTTGACGTAGTTGCCCTCGGTGCGCAGGCCGTTCGAGTAGAAATACTTGCCCTTGCCGGTCAGCGCACCAGACTGGAATTCACCCTCGTAGCGGTCGCCGTTGCTGAACAGGTACACGCCCTTGCCCTGCGCCACGCCGTCGACAAAGGTCGCTTCGCGCCTGTCGCCGTTCTTGCTCACATACACGCCCTCGCCGGACATGCGGCCCTGGTTCATGCCGCCCTCATACTTGTCGCCGTTGGCAAACTGGTAGATCCCCTTGCCGTGCTGCAGGCCATTCTGGAACGTTCCGGTATAGCGGTCGCCGTTCTTGTTGGTCAGCGTTCCCTTGCCGTTGATCTTCCCCTTCACCACCTCGCCCTCGTACCTGTCGCCATTGGCAAAGTCCCAGATTCCCCTGCCATTCGGCTCGTCGTCGACAAAATCACCGTCGAACTTGTCGCCGCTGGACCATTGGTAGGCGCCGCGCCCGTCCTTGCGGTTTTCCTTGAACTCTCCGGTATAACGGAACGCGCCCGAGACGAATTCCCCCTTGCCGTGCATGATCTGGCGCTTGTCCTTGTCTTCCTTGTATTCGCCGGTGTAGCGTGAGCCGTCGCGAAACTCGATCGTACCGGTCAGGACCCTGGGCACGGCCGGCACCGGCGGCAGCGCGCTCTTGGCCTCGGGCGAAACCGACGCGACCAGTGTCGGGGCCGACGCGGCCGCAGGCACGGCGGCAGCGGGCGCAATTGCAGCCGGCAGTGTGGCGCTCGCTGCGGCACTCCCGGCAGCAGCGGGAGAACTGGCCTGCGCCGGTGTTGCAGGCGGCTGGGATGCCGCAACGGCGACCGGTTGTGCGGCTGGCTTGGCCTCGATGCCGCGCACGTCGTTGGTCGCGGGCGCGGCCGCTAGCCTGACCGGTGCCGTCGCTGCGGCCTGGGACGGTGCCGCGGGAGCAGCACCCGTTGCAGAAGGCGCAGCCGGCTGCGACACCGGGGCCTTTTCCGCAACCAGCACCGGCGCGCTGCCGCTCGGGTTGGCTGCCAGCGGCGCGGCGGCGACTTGCTGCAGCGATTTCTCGCGCCGCAAGTCGTCGATGCGATTGCGCGCCAAGCGCGCGTAAACCCCACTCGGGAACTGCTCAAGATACGCCTGGTAATCGTCGATGCGCTTGCTGTCCTTGACGCTGCCCCAGAATTCCTTGTCCAGTTGCGCCGCCGTGTCCCCGGAAACCGTCGACTGCCCCGTTCCGGCCGCGACCGTGGTGACCGCGCCGCGCTCGGCAAAGAAGAACGGCTTGCCTCCCGGGAACGGCACGGACACGAATTCCGGAATCTGCTTGCGGCCGCTTTCCTCGCCGACGGCCGAACTGACATTGTTAAACACCAGCGTCGACTGGATCCCCGGGTTCTTCATTTCCCGCAGCAGGTGCTTGGTGTACAGGCCGTTCTCGCCGTCGCCGTCGGACGCGACAGCGCCGGCCTGCGCGGCATAGGCAATCAAGGTGCCCGGCGGCACCTTGCTGATCTTGGCCAGTCCGGACTGGGTGAAGATGTTGCGGAACGGGTTGTTGCGGCAGGCGTCGAGGATGATGAACTTGTGCTGGACCTTCGCGTCGTCCATCGCATCGAGGATCTGGTTGACCTCCAGCGAATAGAAGGCGATTTCCGCCTCCGAGGACAGCTTCGCGTCGATCGGGATCAAATAGTTCTTGTCGCGGTACTGGATGCCGTGCCCGGCGTAGTAGAACACCGCCGCGCGCGCGCCCTCGAGCACGCGGGTGAAGTCGACCGCCGCGCTCCTCATGCCGTTCAGGTCGGTATTCTGGCGATAGACGACCTTGAAGCCGAGTTCCTGCAACACCTTCTGCACGTTACGCGCGTCGTTGACGGCGTTCTTCAGCGGTTCGGTCGGGTAGGCATCATTGCCGATGACCAGCGCGACGCGGTCATCGTAGGCAATGGCTGGCCCCGCGGCACCCAGCAAAGCCAGGGCTGCGACGAACATCAAGGCCACCCGATCGATCACTGCGCGCATAAGCTCCCGATTCCCGGTTCCTGGCCCGGGATTTTGACCCCATTATTGCCCAAATGTTGCTTGCCGGCGCAGGTTGACATGCCCGCAGCCCTGCCCAAACGCAACGGCGCCCGAGCGGGCGCCGTGCGGCATCGCCTGATACGAACGGCCTATTTGGCCAGCGCGGCCAGTTCCGGCAGGTCCGGACGATCCTTCGACAATCGCGCCCAGACTTCGGTCGCATCCTGGTCGGCGCCGATCTCCTTGAGCGTCAGCGCATACAGCAACCAGTCCGAAAAACCGGCCTTGTTGTCGGGCTTGCGCTGCGTGGTCAGTTCGATCGCGTGTGCCGGCAAGGTGCGGAACGAGGTCATGCCGACATCCATCGCGCCGGCCTTCACCACCCAGCTGTACTCGGTGTCCGGCTGCAGCTTGGCCGCCTTGGGCAATTCCAGCTGCATGGCGTTGACCTTGGCCTTGTGCACCGGCTTGGCGTTGCTGGCGGCCTTGAGTTCGAACTCGAATGGACCCTTGGCATTGGCGGAGGTCCAGCGGAACGCCGGGGTCAGCGAGGCCACCTTGGTATCGCGCGGATACAGCAGCCGCTCGAGCGGCGGGGGCGGCGCTGCGGTCTTGTCGCCAACGCTGCGCATGCGGATCGATGCGCTTGAGGATGCGGAAACCTGCGCGACGGTTTTCGAGGCGACCTTCCACTTGGTCTCGCGAAGCGCCGGCGGCGCGCCGATCTTGGCCGTGACTTCGGAATCGCCGACCAGGTAGTCGCCCGGCCCGGTCACCACGTACTCGCGGCCGGACAGGATGTACATCACGCCGACCTGGCACTCCCGGGCACAGGTGATGCGCGCGCCCTTCTTGATTTCCGCCATCAGGGACGCCTTGCCCGCGTCCAGCACGGCGTCGCCCTTGACGTCGCTGACAAACGCGATGCCGCTTTGCGCCTGGACCGACGACGCGGCCGCTACCAGCGCCAGGGCCAGCATTGTTGGGTGGATCTTCATCGTTCCCTCCTCACAGGTTCATCGTGCAGCCGTTCAATCATGCAACGCAAGAATCATGCCCATCGCCTACTGCGCCAGCGCCGCCGGAATCGCGCGAACGCCCCAGAGCCGCTTGGCGCTGTGTCCGCGAATCGCCTGCTCGCCGAAGTCAATCAGGTCAAATCCGTCGCCCAGATTCTCGCGGACCGAGTCGGTAAACACGATCGGCGTGCCCAGCCGTTTCGTCAATCCCTCGATTCGCGACCCCACATTCACCGCATCACCGATCGCCGAATAATTGTGCCGCTCGGTCGAGCCGATGTTGCCGACCACGACCTTGCCATAGTTTATGCCGATTCCGATCGCCAGGTTGGGCAACCCGTCCGCGCTGAACTCGCGATTGAGCGCATGCAGCTGCTCGATCATCTCGAAACCGCAGCTAACCGCCTCGACGCAGGGGTTGCCGACCTTTTGCGGCGCGCCAAACAGCACCATCATGCCGTCGCCCATGAACTTGTCCATGGTGCCGTTGTGCCGGTGCACGCAATCGACCATGCGGTCGAAGTAGCGTGTCAACAGGTCGGTCACCTGTTCCGGCGGCAGGGTCTCCGACAGCCCGGTGAAACCGCGGATGTCGGTGAACATCACGCACACGTCGGCAGACTTGGCGTTGACGCCGCTTTCGAGGTTGCCGGCGAGGATCTCCTGCAACACGGCCGGCGAGACGCTGCCATAGAAGGAGCCTTTGAGCCGGTTCTTCTCGATGAGCGTGTGCGTACCGTCCGCCGCGGCGCCGACCAGCACGCTGATCCACAGCAGCACCAGGAAGGTCACCGCCGGGATGAAGATCTTTGCCGTGATCAGCAGCACCGACAGCGCCAGCACCACCGGAACGGCCAGTAGCGTGCCCCAATAGACATAGCGGTTGGACGGCAGGAACACCACCATCAGGATCAGCGCACAGATCGCCCACTTCAGCCAATCCGGCAACGGCACAACGAGGCCGTCGCCGAGCAGGCTGCGC